>JBFJNS010000418.1:0-3079 GCA_041618055.1 Binatia bacterium | reverse complement strand
GGCCCCTACGAGTTGCAGGATTTTAATCTTTACTATACCACCCGCTTCGGCTACCTCCCTTCCAAGGTCGCCTTTCTTTCGTACTGCTGCTGGCGCGACCGTACGCTGGGGTCATGGCCTGACATTCCCGAATCAAGACGCCACCAGTACAGCATCGCTGAAATCAAGCGGTGGTTGTCTGTATTCGCCTATCGTTTTTTCCACTCAAGCCAGTTCAAACGAAGCTGCATACCCAACGCTCCAAAGGTCGGTTCCGGCGGTTCGCTGTCTCCGCGCGGAGATTACCGCGCCCCGAGCGATAGCGAGGCCACGGTCTGGCTGGCGCAAATCAACCAAATTCCGGATCACGAATCCGAGAATTAACCCTGATCTGACATTTTTTCAGACCCGCTCGGCCCGCAAAGCCTATAACCGTGGGCATGCCCTTCGGGATGGCAAATGGCAAATCTGAGATCTGCGATTTGACATCTGTCATTCCGAGCGCAGCGAGGACTAAATGGGCCTCGCTGGCCATTTAGTCCTGTCAGCTCTTGTCGGATTGAGGTTAATACCGGCGGTCATTTTGCTTCCGCTCTGCCTTTGCTTTTCGCCGAAGCATGACCCGAGGTTTTACGGTTAGAACGGGACATGGGGCATGGCGCACCACTTTTTCGGCGACATTGCCGATGATCAAGCGGCGGATTCCTGTGCGGCCATGAGTGGCGAGAACGATCAGGTCAATGCTGTGATCCTCGGCAGCATCGACGATCTTCTCGAATGGGTCGCCGCTTGCGATGAGATACCTGACCTTGGGCAGACGCTCGACCCATTCATGGCAGAATTGTTTCAAGAGCACCTCGGAATGATCGACCGTTGCCTTTAAGATCTTGGCGCGCTTTGCGGGCTCGCCGGAGTAAAGACTTAGAGATGCGGGGTCTGCTTCGGTGATCGGCGTTAGATAGAGTTCGTCGAAAGGATTGTCGATCACGTGAAGTAAGTAAAGATCGGCCGCGCTGCTTTCGGCGACTTTGACCCCGAGCTTGACTGCCTCCAAAGAAAAACTGGAAAGATCCACCGGACAAAGAATTCTTTTGAAATCCAGACTCATGATTTGGTCCTCCATTCGTTTCCCAGCAGCATTCCGTTGACCTTTGGATGCCAGCAAGGAGGAAATGTTTCACGACTCAACCCTGGGTTTGCGATGCATTTCGTCGATCAGCTCCTTATACCGTTCCATGATCACCTGTCGCCTCAATTTCATGGTGGGAGTTAATTCTTCGTCCACTACGGTCAGTTCCCGTGTCAGAATGGAAAATCGAGTAACAGCTTCGAATGGCGCCAACTCGCGGTTCTTTTCCTGGAGCAGCGCTTTGATCCGGGCGGTCACCCAGGGGTGCGAGGCAACTTCGGCGGGCGTCTCGAATTCGATGCCCTCTTCTTTTGCCAATTCGCGCGCACGGCCCTGATCTAGCGTGATCAGCGCCATCAGAGGTTTTTCACCGCCGCCGACGACCATCACCTGGCTGATCAGAGGATTTGTTTTGAGCAGGTTTTCGATCCTCTGGGGAGCGACTTTCTTACCCCCCGACATCACGATGAGGTCTTTCTTCCGGTCCGTGATGGTCAAAAAGCCGTCTTCGTCGATTTCGCCGATGTCACCAGTGTGGAACCAGGCCGCCTCATCTATGGTTTTCTGCGTAGTGATAAAATCACGGTAGTAGCCCTTGAAAATGTTCGGCCCGCGCAGCAGAATCTCGCCGTCGTCGGCAATGCGACATTCCACCCCCGGGAGCGGCAATCCCACCGTACCAAATTTGTAACGATCGAGCCGGTTGACATGGGATACGGTGGATGTTTCCGTCAACCCGTAACCTTCAAGAATAACAATGCCAAGAGCGTGAAAGAACTCCGCTATTTCTCTTGATAAGGGGGCACCGCCGGATATCGCCACCTTTAGATTACCGCCGAAAGCTGCGCGCACTTCGGCGAAAACAACGCGGTTCACGAGCTTCATTGCCAATTCCAGCCCAGGCCCTGCGCTCTCCCCCGTCCTTACCCGCCGGCTCCATCTCCTTCCTAGGGATAACGCCCCGCGGAAAATTGACTTGGGAACGGCGCTTGCCCGCTCGGCTCTCGATCTAATGCGGTTGAAAGCAATCTCGTAGACCCGCGGGACTGCAAAGAGAATAGTGGGACGAATAATCCGCAGATCTTTTGCCAGTGCATCCAATGACCGTGCGTACCCCACGGTCCAACCTTTGGCTACCGCCATGAAGTGCTCGAGACGCCCCATGGAGTGGGCCGAGGGGAGGAAATGCAGCGTCACGTCAGCATCGCTAGATGCGATGGCAGCATCGACCGCGTCGATCATGAATAGATAGTGTCCATGGGTCGTCAGAACACCCCTCGGCTCCCCCGTAGTTCCGGAAGTATAGATGATGGTCAAGTCATCTTCGGCGCGAAGACTTTCAATCCCTTGCTCGAAAGCCCCCTGGTTCTCTTCTCCGTACCGCCGGCCCATTTCCTCTATGCGAGCTAGGGTGAGAGCATCGTTTCCTGCTTCTCCGGTCTCGTCTTCGCTCGTGGCTGAGTCGATGATCACAACCGCATCTGGCCGAGCCAGCGCGGCCGGAAAGGGCTTTAACCGTTCGAGCTGCTGGAATGACTCCACAAAGAGCGCCTTGGGCTCGCAATCGTTCAAGATATGGTAGACCTGGGATGGCGGGCTCGATGAGTAGATTGGAACCGTCAGGGCGCCGATAGAGATACTGGCCCAATCAACAAGATTCCACTCCACCCGGTTATTAGAGAAGATGGCGATACGGTCGCCGCGGGCCACCCCGAGGGAAATCAGCCCAAGTGCGATGTTCCGCACATGCTGCAAGGCCTCATCCCACGTATAGGCTTGCCAATCCCCGCCTCGCGCGAAGCGGTAAAGAAGCTTGCCTCGATAACGCCGGGCTTGGGCTAGAAACAGAGCCGCTAGACTTGGATATTCCAACTTGTACCCCTAATTTTCAATTCCTTGTTAATAGCGCCCTCGTAACCCGCTGGCCCAACTCCTCGCGGGAAATATCATAGGTCAAAGCCAACCGGAAGT
>JBFJNS010000417.1:0-3108 GCA_041618055.1 Binatia bacterium | reverse complement strand
TTGTAACAAAAGCCCGCTGACCTTTCGATCAGCGGGCTTTTTGTTTTTCAGTCCGAGAAGGGAATCTCGGCTGATAAATGGCGCGCACGGTCCGTGGCTGCGCCAGCCCTATCTTGACAGCGCGACGAAAAATAGGTACTCAAAGGCTTGGAATTCGGATCCCTTGAGGGCGTGGCATCCCGCCACCCCGCAAGCGAAGGCCTATTGCCGTATGCGCATTACCAAAACTTCCCGCGATACCTATCGATTCAGTACGGATTTTTTCAGCCCCGAAGGAGGCGTGACGTTTACGGATTATGCCTCTGCCCGGAAGTTCGCCTTCCAAATGTCGGCGCAACGGAGCCGGCCCGTACCGGCCTCCGATCTGTACGCAATGCAGCTCATCGACGAGGCTCTGCGCGTACTCGTGAGGCGCTATGCGCCCTCGCCGGTGATGAACACCGCCGTCTCTCTTGCCGA
The DNA here is from genome assembly GCA_041618055.1 of Binatia bacterium. GTDB lineage: Bacteria > Desulfobacterota > Binatia > UBA9968 > UBA9968 > JBFJNS01. The sequence goes on along the minus strand of JBFJNS010000417.1, from coordinate 2,649 downwards.
AGGGCAAGTGGGTACGGAATCGGTCGAATTGACACAAGAAAAGTTTGTTTCGGCATTTCCCCCCGATAAGGTCTATCGCGGTGAAATAAATGCTCAAGAATATCTCGAACAAATCCGGGCCTCCCTTCCCAAGAACGGTCGCACGGCAACCATTGAAGAATTGATTTTTGTGGATTTGCACAATTCCAATCCTGCGGTGGATCCATTGGTGGAACTGGTCGATGATAAGCCGCTGGAAACGACCGCATACAAAAACCTGATCATGGCCCTCGATTCGTATTTTGCCAGACTCGCGAAGGAAAACCCGGAGATGCAGGGCTCTTCGGAGTCTTTGTTTGATATTTTGCGCGCGCCCACAAAGGCTTCTCCCCATTCGCTCGAAGGTCAACTGCAATTCCTTCTCGACAAATGGGGCCATTTCCTGGACGAGAGGTTCGTTGCACGCATCAAGCGCGGCATGGACTTCCTGCGAGAAGAGGTCGTCCGCCAGCAAGGTCCCGGTGATTTCAAGCCTGATATCCCGCTGCAAACGTTTGGCGGGGGCGAATATCAGGAGTATGAACGCTTCAGCCCCGACAAAGACTGGATGCCCCGCCTGGTTCTTGTGGCCAAAAATTCCTATGTCTGGTTGGAGCAACTCTCGAGGAAACATAAGCGGTGGATCAAGACTCTCGACCAGATCCCAGATGAGGAACTGGATCTGTTGCGCGACCGCGGTTTTACGGGCTTGTGGCTGATCGGTCTCTGGGAGCGCTCCCGTGCCAGCCAAAGGATCAAGCAGCGCATGGGCGATTCGGAGGCGGTCGCCTCGGCCTATTCGCTTTATTCCTACGATATCGCTGAAGACCTTGGCGGGTGGGGCGCCCTGGAGAACCTGCGTACCCGCGCCTGGCAGCGCGGGATCCGCCTCTCCGCCGACATGGTCCCCAATCACATGGGCATTGACTCGAAATGGGTAATCGAACAACCGGACTGGTTTCTGTCGCTCCCATCCCCGCCCTATCCTGCCTACACGTTCAATTCCGAGGACCTTTCGGACGATTCACGTGCCGGCATCGTCATTGAAGATCATTATTACAGCCGCTCTGACGCAGCTGTTGTCTTCAAACGCTATGACCGCGCATCAGGCGAGACGCGCTATATTTATCACGGCAATGACGGAACATCCTTCCCGTGGAATGACACGGCGCAGCTCGATTTCTCGAAAGGCGAAGTGCGCGAAGCGGTCATTCAAACGATCATGCATGTCGCCCGCAATTTTCCCGTCATCCGTTTCGACGCGGCGATGACGCTGGCAAAAAAGCATATCCAGCGCCTGTGGTTCCCGGAACCGGGGTCGGGCGGCGCGATCCCGTCACGGGCCGAGCACGGAATGACGCGCGCCGAGTTTGATTCGGCAATGCCGGAGGAGTTCTGGCGCCAAGTCGTTGATCGAGTGGCAGCGGAAGTGCCCGATACGCTACTTCTTGCCGAGGCATTCTGGCTGCTCGAAGGTTATTTCGTCCGTACCCTGGGGATGCACCGCGTCTACAACTCCGCGTTCATGCATATGCTGCGCGACGAGGACAACCAGAAATACCGGATGGCGATCAAGAACACGCTCGAGTTCGATCCGCAGATTCTTAAACGCTACGTCAATTTCATGAACAATCCAGACGAGAAGACCGCCATCGAGCAGTACGGCAGCGGCGACAAATATTTTGGCGTGGCGACCGTGCTTTCAACATTGCCCGGTTTACCGATGTTCGGTCACGGGCAGGTGGAAGGATTCCGCGAAAAATACGGGATGGAGTTCCGCAAGCCGAGATGGGATGAACAGCCCGATGAAGGACTCGTCCGCGGGCATGACTGGAAGATATTCCCGATCCTTCACCGCCGGTATCTGTTTGCTGATGTTGATCGGTTCTTCCTCTATGACCTTTTCACCCCGAGCGGACACGTGGATGAAAACGTTTTTGCCTATTCAAATGCTTTTCAACACGAGCGCGGACTGATCCTTTATCACAACCGCTTTGCTGACACCAGGGGCTGGATTAGGACCTCCGCCGCCTATCTTGACAAGGGTACAGGCGAGCTGCGCCAGAAAACCCTTGCGGAGGGATTGGGCCTGCCGGGCGAGGGTTATGTGATCTTTAAGGATTTCGTCACCCATCTGGAATACATCCGCTCGTGCGCGGAGCTCTGGCAAAAAGGATTGTATGTCGAGTTACACGCGTACCAACATCATGCATTCATGGATTGGCGTTTCGTCGATGACAAGAAATGGGGAGCCGTCCACGATGCGCTCAACGGTGCAGGCGTTAAGTCCATGCAGGGCAAGTGGGAGGAGATGTTTGGCGTGGCGAAAGAAGAAACAGCCGAAGTGGTGAAGGTCAAAAAGCGGGGAAAGAAGGGAAGTGTGAAAACGCCTGCGAAGAAAAAAAAGAAATCCGCGGCGAAAAAGTCATTTGTCCCCGCGAAGCCGGTTGCGAAAAAAGCCGTTCGACCCCGCAAGGGCTCCGTAGGTAAGACTGCATCGGTACAGAAGCCTATCAGAAAGAAGGCGGCCGACAAGAAGTGAGATCCGATGAAGAAAAAGGGGTCAGGCTACTTAAAAACGAGAATAGGTGTCAGCAACTGGCTTGGCCGGCAAGCATACGCAGGGCCCTC
>JBFJNS010000416.1:0-3120 GCA_041618055.1 Binatia bacterium | reverse complement strand
GGAACCTTGGATCCGGCGCGCCGATACTTTTTCAGATAGTCGAGGATCCGATCAAAGGGGGGCCGGGCCGTCTTAACCGCGTCCTCTTGGTTCCGGTGCAGGCAAACATGGAGAGCGACGATGATATCCGGCTCTTCCTTATGGCCGGACCGAAAATAGGATTCCCTGAAGAGGTCATTTTTTTCCTTGACCTCAAGCATATTGGTTGATCGCACAAAGGGAATCCCCATCGTGGAGAATCCCAGTTCTCCCGCCCTGGTCAGGGTCTCGTCGCTGGACGCGGCGATCCAAGTCGGTGGCATGGGCCGTTGCACCGGCTTCATATATAAGGAGCCATTTTCGATCTGGAAAAATTTACCTTTGTGGGAGAACTCTTCTTGGGTCCATGCCCGCAGAATGACGTCAAATGCTTCCCAGTACCTTTCTCTCGCTTCCTCCATCGACATCCCGAAGGCCTTGCACTCGACAGGTGAAAATCCACTGCCGATAGCGAAATTGAGCCGCCCGCCGCAAAGGTTGTCCGCCAGGGCATATTCCTCAGCCACAACGAGCGGATGGTGAAACGGAAGGACGCTTACGGCCGGTCCCAGGCGGATTTTCTTGGTTCGCTGCCCCAGCGCCGCAATGACCATCGGCGGCGAGACACAGGTGCCGTACCAGTAGAAGTGGTGCTCGCCGAGCCAAAAGGAGTCGAAACCCAACGCCTCGGCCCACTCGGCCAGAGTGAGAACCTCCTCGTAATAGCGCTGATTCGACCGGCCCAACTCCGGGTGGTTGTCGCCGAAGACAAATATGCCGAATTTCATGTGTCAATTTCCCGCTGACGACCGATTTAATATCCCATGACGGCTAAAATTTCCATCTTGGCGCGGGCCGGAACCCCCGGCCGCGTTTTCGGGGGCGGGAACGGCATTACGGTAAGTATTTTCCCTGCGTCAGACTTAAGTAACGCGGGTTTCTGGCGATATTTTATTTTGGAGATTTCGATAGGTTTTTCGGATCCTGGCTCGTAAACACTGGATGCCATATGCTCAAGAAAGTTAAAGCGGAACAATTGAAGCCGGGTATGTTCGTTCACGATTTCAATTGCGGTTGGCTAAGCCACCCGTTCCTGCGTAATCGTGTACTCCTCAAAAGCGATGCGGACGTTCAGAAAGTGCTGGAGCATCGAATCCGGGAGGTTTACATAGACACGGCGCATGGCCTGGACGCCGATGACGCACCCACCCAAAAGTTCGTCCATGACGCCATTCAAACCGAAATGAACGAACTCGAGCCCGAAAAACCGAAGAACGGCCGTTCGGTGCCGCTGGTGGAGGAAATCGATAAAGCCAAGGTTCTGCTCGAAGAGTCCAAGCAGGAAATCCAGATCGTCATGGACTCGGTCAGGATGGGAATGAGGATCGAACTGCCGCGACTCGAAACAGTGGTGGAAAAGATGACCGAGTCGGTGCTGCGAAACAAGAACGCGCTGGTCAGTCTTGCCCGGATCAAGAACAAAGACGAATATACCTATCTCCATTCCCTCGCGGTGGCGGCGCTGTGCATCTCCTTCGGAGAACACCTGGACTTGGAGTCCGGGCAACTCAAGGACTTGGCCCTCGGCGGGTTGTTGCATGATGTCGGCAAGGTGAGAATTCCTACCGAGATCTTGCACAAGCCCGCATCGTTGACCGAAAAAGAGTTCGAGATCATGAAGACTCATGTCGCCCATGGCTGCTGCATTCTGGAGGAAACCACGGGTATCGACCAAGGGTCCATCGCTGTCACCCGCCAACATCACGAGCGCCTGGACGGCAGCGGCTACCCCGATGGCTTGAAGGGCGACCAGATCAGCAAGTTCGGCCAAATCGCGGCCATCGTCGATATCTACGACGCCCTGAGCTCCGAGCGGTGTTACAAGAGCGCCATGCCTCCCACCGTCGTGCTGAAGAAGCTATTCGAGTGGAGCGACAACTATCTCGATCGGAAGCTGGTGGAGCAGTTTGTTCTGCACATGGGGATCTATCCCGTGGGCACCATGGTGCGGCTGCGCAGCGGTTTCATCGGCGTCGTAGTGGAGCAGGGCGAGAGGAGTTTGCTCGATCCGGTGGTACGGGCGGTGTTCGATACGAAACGCAATAAGCTGGTGACGCCTTTCGAGATCAATCTGTCGAGCAGGTCCGCCGGACAGCGGCTGGACGAGATCGTCGGCTGCGAAGCGCCTGAATCCTGGGGCCTCCGGACTGAAAATTACCTGATGGATTGAACCCTGCCGGGTGATTGCAAGTTCTAGATTTTGACTGCGGAAAAAACGCAACGAACGCAAACTCACGCACTTCGAGAAACGACATGATCAAAAAAATTAAAGCCGAAAAATTGAAACCGGGGATGTTCGTTCACGATTTCAATTGCGGTTGGCTAAGCCACCCGTTCTTGCGAAATCATGTGCTCTTGAAAAGCGAAGCGGACATCGAGAAAGTTCTCGAGCACCGCATCCGCGAGGTCTATATCGACACGGACCATGGCTTGGACGCCGATGACGCGCCGACGCAGCAGTTTGTCCATGAAGCCCTTCAATGCGAATTGAACAAACTGGAACCGGAAAAGCCGAAGAACGGCCGTTTGGTGCCGCTCGCCGAAGAAATCGATAACGCCAGGCTCCTGTTAAAGGAGTCCAAACATCAAACCCAGACCCTGATGGACGCGGTCAAGATGGGCATGAAGCTCGACATGCCGCAGGTCGAAGTGGTGGTTGAGAAAATGACGGAGTCAGTGCTGCGCAACAAGGACGCCCTGGTCAGTCTTGCCCGGATCAAGAACAAGGATGAATATACCTATTTCCATTCCCTCTCGGTGGCGGCACTGTGCATTTCCTTCGCCCAACATCTCGAATTGGAGCCGTCGGAAGTCAAATCTCTGGGCGTCGGCGGCTTGTTGCATGATTTCGGCAAGGTTAAGGTGCCCAACGAAGTTCTGAACAAACCCGGCGCTCTCACCGAAGCGGAATTCGAGATCATGAGGACTCACGTGATACACGGCTGCTGCATCCTGCAGGATACCACCGGCATCGATGAAAGATCCATCTGTGTCGCCCGCCATCATCACGAGCGTCTGGACGGCAGCGGCTACCCTGACGGC
>JBFJNS010000415.1:0-3136 GCA_041618055.1 Binatia bacterium | reverse complement strand
GGGTAGTAATAGAATTTCGCGGCTGATGTGTGAAGCCCGACCCTGAAATCATTCTCAGGCCCTACCCATTCCGCCGCATCGAGAGCGCCCGATCTCAGTGCCGGTACAATATCGCCGGGAGGCAAATTCACCACGATCGCTCCCAGCCGGCGCATGACTTCACCGCCCAGTGCGGGTATGCGGTAACGCAGTCCCTTGAAGCTTTCGATCGAGGTCATTTCCTTGGCGAACCAGCCGCCCATCTGGAACCCGCTACTAGAAACGATAAGCGGCTTGATGTTGAAGTTCGCGCCGAGTTCATCCCAGAGTTCCTGCCCCCCGCCTTCTTGCATCCAGGCGTATGCTTCGGAGGGTGTGAGCCCGTAGGGCACGTTCGTGAAGAAGTTGTATGCGGGCGAGCGGTCCTGGAAATAATAGTCTGTCGACCAATACATGTCGGCAATGCCCTCCGAGACCGCGTCGAAGACCTCGAAGGAGCCGACCAATTCGCCGGGATAGAGTGTCTTTACCTTCAGACGTCCGCCCGAAGCCGTCGTTACGAAGTTGCCAAAGTTCTCGAATCGATCCGCCTTCGGAAAGCTCATCACGAGCTTTAGCTCACGAATGCCCTGGGCGATTGCCGGGGCGGGGAATGTTGAGGCCGTCGCGGCTGCTCCGGCCGAGGTCAAGAAAGTCCTGCGTTTCATGGCGTTTTCTCCCTGTATACCCATGACGCCCACATTCGTTACTCGGGCGAACGTCACGGACTGTTTGGAACGAAAACAGTACCTTGAGACCAACGCCACATTAGCACAGACTAAAGTGACAGCATAAGAGATTGCACAATCTTCGGGGTTGGACGCGGAGGGCGGGATGTTGCACCGCCTACCAAAGAAATATGTCGAAGACTCGCGAAACAACTAAGAAGCTGTTTGACAACATTGGCTTGCGAGGGCGCCTACTGTTGGCCTTTCTTGGCATCAGCGCCTTCGCCGTCTTGGCCGCAGTGGCCGGGATGTCTTCTTTCTTTGCCATCGGCAAGGCTCTGGACCTGATCGTCCAACAGCGCGTCCCCTCGGCTTTGGCGTCGCTCGAACTCTCGCGCCAGGCTGAACGCATCGTCGCCGGGGCACCGGCGCTGCTGGCGGCCCAGACACCCGAGCAACACGAGCAGCAGTCGCGGACGATCTCAGTGGAAGTGGAGCGGCTGGAAGCTTTGCTGTCGGATCTGAAAAACAGCACGATCGACGTCTCCGTTCTCGAAAAACTTGAAAGTGCCACTGCGCAACTGCTGGCCAATCTCAAGGGACTCGACGCTCTCGTGGCAGGCAATCTCACACTTGGGGTGCAGAAAAAGAGGCTTCTCCAGGAGGTGATTTCGGCCAACGGTGCAATCCAACGGCTGCTGACTCCCTGGGTCCAGGTGACGGAATCGAGGATGTTGCAATTGCGGGGACTGACCGAGGATACCGCCTTCCCTCAAAGTGAACGAAGCGCAGCACTCTTCGAGCTTGCAGAGGTAAATGACTTTAAGGAGAGCTTGCAGCAAGCACGGCTCGAAGCTTCGATAGTCAATGACATGCTACTGCAGGCCGCGGCTGTCGAGCAGTCCGATCGCCTGACGGTGACGCAATTTCGGCTACGCCACAAGATTAAGACACTCGGCGATCTTTCATCTGGATTTGACGAAATGCTCCGAACGCTCTTTTCGGTTCAGGTCAAATCCTTTCGCGACCTCACCGAAGGGGCGGGCAGCGTCCCTGAGTTGCGGAAAAAAGAACTCGAGCGGGCACAGGTAGGGCAAGGTCTGCTTCACGAGAACGTTGAGCTGGTACGTCAGTTGACCATGGCGGTGGACAATTTAGTCGGTGCCTCGACGGGTGACATCGAAGCCGCCAATCTCCAAGCCCGATCTGTGCAACGCTTCAGTTCCGGCATTTTGATCACAGTTGTAGTTTTAAGTCTCGTCAGTTCTACACTCATCGTCTGGCTCTATGTCGGCCGCAATCTTGTTGCACGCCTGACCGCACTGAGCAGGAGCATGCTGGCGATTGCCGACGGAAACCTGCAAACGGATCTGCCCCCCGCGGGGAGTGACGAGGTCGGGCGCATGGCCGAGTCGCTTCGAGTCTTTCGCGATACCGCCGTCGTTCGCGAAGTATTTGGTAAGTATGTCCCAAAGAGCGTTGCAGAGGCCATCATCGCCGGCAAGGGCACTCTTCATCCAATCCAAACTACAGCAACAGTTTTGTATTCTGATCTGGAATCCTTTACGAGCATTGCGGAAGGTATGTCGCCTGGACAGGTTGTACAGATGCTTAACGAGTATTTCCCAGCTGTTATCGAACCGATCAACCGGCACGGAGGTATTGTTAATCAGTTCCAAGGTGATGCGATGCTCGTGACTTTCAATGTCCCAGTAGAAGATCCGCGTCACGCGGACGAGGCTGTTACGGCCGCGTGTGAGATACAAGGTATGGTGAAAGGCCGCACGTTTGCAGGAGTTTCCCTTCGTACCCGGATTGGTATTAACACCGGGACCGTGATCGCCGGAAACGTCGGCTCAGGCGACCGAATGAATTACACCGTACATGGTGATGCGGTGAACTTGGCGGCGCGGATTGAGCAGCTCAACAAAGACTACGATACGCTTGTTCTAATTTCGGATACCACAGTTTCGCTACTCACCGGTACCTATCCAATTGAACCCATAGGTGAAGTGGCAATCCGCGGTAAGCATGAACCGGTTCGGCTCTTTAAGCTTGCGGTCTGAAACACTCTAGGATAAAAAATCGGGTCAGAGACGGTTTCTAATTTCTCGGTACGAATTGAGTTTCTGACCCGGATTTCTGACCCGAATTTCTTATTCATAATAATTGCGTCAAATCGTTCGCTTTCGCTCTCTAGGACCGCGCAACCTGCGCTCGGCCCATTAACCAGATCGTTAGGCAGCTTCGAGAAAATTGAAGGGGTTAGATCCCTTGAAAAAACTATGGTGCCTAATTCAAGAGATCTGACCCCTTGATTCAAAGATCTGACCCCTTGATTATCGGGTGGTTGGCCACCGGTCAGGTCCGATGCTCGTCGCGGCCGGTGCCGTGATAAAGGATCCGCCGGCGGTCTTCTTCCGTGCGGCGATGAAACTCGACCGCCACGG
>JBFJNS010000414.1:0-3164 GCA_041618055.1 Binatia bacterium | reverse complement strand
GGGTGTCATGGCTCATGCTCAGAGCCTTCAAAGAATCGTTTTTGCAGTCTTTTACCACTTGAATCAAAACTGGAGTCAACAGACCCCAAAAAAATTTACACACAAGTCTTGACGCTTGCCGGCTCTCAACTGAAGGTGGCACCCTGCGACACCCGGCGAAAGGAAACTCAACTTGTGATTTCAATGACGATTGTTTAATCTAAAAATTGTACGGTTAGATATCCTGGTCATGGCTCATAGCAAACATAGTAAGAATCAGCAGAACGCCTCTTCCAAGAAGCTTAAACGATTTCGACTGCCTCTGGTCTTGGGTTTACTGGTCGTCGCCATGGTCGCGGGAAAATATTTTTACGCAAAGCCTACACCCAACGGTCCAATCGTGACGGTCTACAGGAGCCCAACTTGAGGTTGCTGCTCTAGCTGGGTGGGTCACCTAGAGTCCAATGGTTTCAGTGTCGCGCTAAAATCGGTCAGCGAATTCGAGCTTAACGCAGTCAAGCTCAAATACGGGATTCCAAGGTCGCTTCATTCCTGCCATACCGCCCTTGTTGATGGCTATGTTATCGAGGGGCACGTGCCGGCGGATCTTATCAACGGTCTCTTAAAGGATAAGCCGACTCTTACGGGTTTGGGCGTACCGGGGATGCCGATAGGGTCCCCTGGTATGGAAGGGCCCAACCCTCAACCGTACGAGGTTTTTGCCTTCAACAGCGACGGAACCGCTCGAGTTTACGCGCGAAGGTAATCACCTGACTGGAAACAATCAGGCGATTGCCACGCGCAAATCCCATATTTTGGTGCCAGGATTGGATCCAATAGATTCCTGGGCACACCCCTGGACCCCGCTGGCATGCCTAATCGAGCACAGTCACGAAAGACCGGATTTCTGAGTTAAATCGTCCTGCATTTTCCCAGAAAGGCATGTGACCGACATTTTGGTAGTAGGAGATTTGGGCGTGCTTTAGCTTGCCTCCGTGATATTTGGCCATCTCCGGCAAGACGATCCGGTCAGCTTCACCATGCGTGAGCAAAACGGGCGTTGTGATTTTCACGAGAAGATCGTCGTTTTCAAGGTTACGCCCAAACAGTCTAGCCCGCACGTGGGGAGGTACGATCGCAGCACAACCCAGGAAGAAATAGAGGTCCTCCGGAGGCAGCTCTTCATAAACACTGAGACGCGCAAACTTCTGCAACGCGCTCACGCTTTGTCCGACTTCGGTCGAGCGGAAGCCACCCGCCAATGCAATAAAATCCTTGCCCATGAAAGGTAACGCTGTTTGCCCCAAACGGGAGACGGCGCCGACTAGATGAATGCCACGGATTTGTTCTTGACCATGATGGCGTATGTAGTCACAGATAATTTCGCCTCCATATGACCACCCCACGAGTACCGGGCGGTCGAGATCGAGGGACGTGATGACAGCTTGAATATCGTCTGCCCATAGCCGCGTTTCGCCGTAAGCGTCTAACGGCTTATCGGACAAGCCGTGTCCACGGTTGTCGAGCGTCACCAATCGAAAGTCATTCGCCAGGTCGGATGTCATCTGCTTCCGCCAGCAGAGCCGACAATGGGAAAATCCATGGATAAAAAAAAGGGCTTTTCCGTTGGGATTGCCGTCTTCCTCCACGTGCAATTGAACCCCGCCGCCTCCCGAGACTTTATAACTTTGCATTAAGCATTCCTTCCTCATGCCAGGGCCGATTGGCATCTGTTCTTGCACTCTTATCACGAGGCATCAATATCACGGTTGAACGTTTGTGTCCGGAAAATAAAATTTCATCAACAGTCAGCCGCTGACTGAGTGGCGCTCGCATGTCCCGCAAACTCAGTGCATGGACGGCTCATCTTAAAAAAGCCCCGGGGTAACGCGTGCGCGCTAGCCATGGCTGCCAGTAAAAAGATGCGGGCGGCACATCTGCTAGTCACCCAAGCCACGCCACCAGAGCAGAATCCAGATGACAAACAGAATTCCAGCCACAATGCCGCGACTTACATAGGCCACACGCGAACCTCCGGCAAGGTAGAAGTCTATTCTCCTGTTCGCTCTGCGGGCTTCTATTTCCTGCTTCGATTGCCGGCTCATGCTTGCTCACTGCCAGTCTTGCCCGTTCAATTCGATAACAACGTTACCGTGACTCTGCGAGACCTCCGTCCACCATCTCAAGCGATCAAAAGGTTTGACGCCTGCGCTTTCACCCCCATTTTCTCGATTTGAATGGATTGAATCAAACTCTCGTGGCGAATAGAGACGCACGCGCGGGGCCCTACTGATTCATGTGCTCATCGACGTATAGCCAGGGGCATGCGCCTAGGGTCAGCAGACAGGTTTTGCTCCGTAAAAACGCCCCAGACCCGATCCGATAGTCAGGCATCAAGTCGGGCAGAATGGTGGCGTTGCATGGTTGGCGAGAGCCGCGCCTGTGACGTAGAATGAACCTTGCTGGCACAGCCGGGCCGAAGCGAGTCAGGGCGCCGGCTGGTGCGCAGGCGAGATCATGCCGGCTAACCTCACACCCGAGTATAAGGCCGCAGAGGCCGCGTTCCGTAAGGCACGCGACCCGCGAGAGCGCCTTGAGCATCTTCGGGAGATGCTCCGTGTCATTCCGAAGCACAAGGGGACCGACCATCTTCAGGGGGATATCAAGCGTCGCATCAAAGAGCTTTCCGAAGAACTCGAACGGCCGAAGAAGGGCGGGGTCCGCGGCGGTCCGCCGCTCGTGATTTCGCCCGAGGGCGCAGCGCAAATTGCATTGATCGGGCCGCCCAACACAGGAAAGTCATCTCTGCACGCGCGGCTCACGGGGTCGGGCGCACAAGCCGCGCCTTATCCGTTTGCTACCCAGTATCCCGAACCGGGGATGATGCCCTATGAGGATATTTCCTTCCAGCTCGTAGACCTTCCGGCCATCGCGCCCGAGCACCCGGTTTCCTGGCTCGCAGGCGCGCTGCAAACGGCGGACGCGGGGCTGCTCATTGTGGATCTCGGCGACCCCGCGTGCGTCGAAAGGATCGAGGCCCTAGGAGCGGTTTTGCGCCAAAAGCGCGTGACGCTAACTGAGACCTGGGGGCCGGCGGGAGACCGCGCCCGAGAGACTGCGCAGGCTGACGAAGATCCCTTCGCGCTGCGGCTTCCCGCCGTGCTAGTCGCCAACAAGGCGGACCT
>JBFJNS010000413.1:0-3165 GCA_041618055.1 Binatia bacterium | reverse complement strand
GACCCGCAAAATGCCCGCATTTATGCCAACCGGGGCGTCATCAAGTTGCGCCAAGGAAAGTCCGATGAAGCACAAAGAGATTTCACGAAGGCGGTAAGCCTCGAGCCGGGTCTCAAAGCCAAACTGGATTCCTTGCTGGGCGAATCAATAGCACCGCCGACAAAACCCTGACCTCATGATGCGTTTCTTAACGGCTCACTGGATTCTTACGCTGCTCGTCGGGCTCCTCACCCCCTCTCCCCTTCTGGCGGGACAGGCGGAGGAAGCGCTCATGGAAGGATTCAAGCTCCACGATGCCGGCAGGGTCAAAGAGGCAGTCCCGTTCTACGATAGAGCGATCAAGGCCAACCCCAAGCTGGCGGAAGCCTATTTCAACCGCGGTAATGCCTACTATGACCTCGGCCAGAACGAGCAGGCAGTGGCAGATTACAGCCGAGTGCTGCGTTTGAACCCAAGGGATGCGGAAGCTTATTACAACCGCGGCAATACCTATCGCCGCTTGAAAAAAGACGCTCTAGCGCTCAAAGACTATACGGCGGCCATTAAACTGAAGTCGAAGGATCCGAGAAATTACGTCAACCGGGGCAGCCTCTACTTCGCCGCTAAGCGATATGAGTCCGCAGTCAAGGACTTTTCCGCTGCCGTTCAGCTAAACCCCGACGACCCCGAAGCTTACTACAATCGCGGCAACAGTTACCTGGCCATGGACAAAAAGGCGCAAGCCATCGAGGATTATACGGAAGCCCTTCGCCTCGACGTCAAGCTCGTCGACGCTTACTACAATCGCGGCATCGCCTACGCGGCCTCCGGGGAAACGGAAAAAGCCATTGAGGACTTCAGTGAAGCGTTGAAACTCAACCCCAAATTCGCCGACGCTTATTATAACCGCGCTTTGGCCAAAGCCACTCAAGACAGGCATGAATCCGCCATCGAAGATTTCAGCGAAGCGATCCGCCTCGCACCCGATGACCCCGAGCCGCCGCTTAATCGCGGCATCGCCTATCTGCGAGTTCAAAAATACAGCCACGCGGCGAGAGACTTTACTGCGGTGGTCGTGTTGCAACCCCGCCATGCGCAGGCTTATGTGTACCGCGGAATTGCGCGGCTACATCAGCAACGAGACGAAGACGCGGATGGGGATTTTCACAAGGCCTTTCAACTCGCTCCAGATCTAAAGAGCAAAGTCGAACCGCTCATCGATGAAATCAAGAAACAAGTTGAATTAAAGAGTGGCAAGTAGCTACTTCATAACGGAAACAGATTTACTCCACGACCTGCGGTGGCATCCCTGCCAATAGGCGTCCATACCCGCCGATTGGATTGCGCAAGCCCAGATGTAATTGGGTTTGCCAGCAACGCGCGGGGGCGGGATGGATCACGGGTACGGAGAGAGCTTTTTCCAGCGGGTCAATGATTTCCAGTGTCTTCCACGCGGAGCCCAGCATGTAAATGCCCTCCGCGCCGGAATGTTGTTCAAACAGTTTCTTGACGGCCTCAAAAATGTGCATCGGGGGTACTGCTGGCACGTCCGCGAAAGCAACCTCGATCCCTTCCATTGCAAGCACCTCGAATCCGGCTTCCGAGAAATACCGCGCGAAGATGCCATTCATCTCTGCCGGAAAATAACTGACACCCACGAAGCTGCGGACATTCAAAGCCCGCAGGGCGCGGACGTGGCTTTGCCCCGAGGTAAACATGGGCACGCCGTATTTCTCTTCCCAACGGCGGATGATCTCGCCTTCGCCCTTGAAGCCCAGAAGCATGAACGGCGGAGCCCCGCTGGCCCGGACAAGGTCGGCTTTCATCTCTACCAACTCGCCGACCTTAGCTTCGTAGCCTGGGATAGAGGCTTCAAACTCTTCTTTCGTTCCTCGGCTAAAGCTCATGGAATTGCTGATAAATTTGACATTGGACGGCAACTTGTCGTCGAGCTCTGGATTTCGCGGCCCTGGCCGGTTAGTAGGATTAACCGTCCCAACGATGAACTGTCTCTGACTTGCCTGCATCCTGCCCTCCTTAATGTTACACCCCTCCATACTCATATGCTTCGGACGAGGTCACTTCATTTCGTCACGGTTTGCTATTCGGGGATCCAATTGCGCTTGCGCAAGCCCCTATACTAGTCGACGCTAAACACATCGGTCAAACTGGCTCCGCCCATTCGCTTTGAACCGTTCTTCGGTGCCCCAACGCCTCCGTTCATAACGCAAACAAGGCACGGCAATAGGCGAAAGCATGGGCCCATGGCTTTCTCGGCTGGCCCGCTCACCCTGTCCAGGACGAACCATTGCTATTGCGAGGAGAGCGCTCAAGGGTCTATAAAGGGACTAAAAATGGCTAACATCAAAAAAGTTCTGGCTCCGGCGGATCTCTCCAACCATTGCAAGGTAGGTGTGCAATATGCGCTGGAACTGGCACAAGCTCAAGACTCTGAGGTCGTCATTTTTAACGTGCTTACGGTGGAGGAAACACCCTATCCGCAGGCTGAGGAAGCATGGATAGTGCAGCAAACCGAGTTGCCGAAACTCAAGAAAGCCCTAGAACAGAGAAAATTGCTCCTGCACGACTTCGTGAGCCATAGCTTTGCAGACTTGCTCGCGAACACGAGAGTGCGACAGGAAGTCGTCATCGGAACGCCCTACAAGAAGATCATCGAAAAAGCCGAGCATGAAGGATTCGACATGATCGTCATGTCGACACACGGGCGAACCGGACTCTTGCATATGCTGATTGGCAGCGTGACCGAGAGAGTCGTGCGCCGGGCGCCCTGCCCTGTGCTCGCGGTCCCCTTGCACCCAAAGATACGAAGCCAAGTTTAATGCGCCGCTTCCAAACGCGCCAACGTGAGCCTGCACGGCATCGTGCCTCCCCGTGGGAACGGGTGCTTTATTCACGGACAAATTTTATCGCGAAGTTAAGACAGAAACTGCGGGCAGTGGCGAGGTGCACCCTCGATATCGCAGTGGAAATTACAGACCGGTCGGCTGCTGCTCCACGATTTGAATTTCCCGGTTTTCCAGAAGCGCCTGTTGTCTTTCGCGCTGCCGATCAAAGCGTCTTAAATCATTGCCGGTCAAGCTTTCAACCTTTGGCAGTCGCAAAGCTAGAAAATTAACCTTCTCGGCGCCCTTGTGAAATTCGAAATGCAAGTGCGGGCCCGTTGCG
>JBFJNS010000412.1:0-3171 GCA_041618055.1 Binatia bacterium | reverse complement strand
TCTGTGCGGTAAGGGGAATCGCCGACACCTCGACCATATCGAACGGCGCACTGGCACCCGCAGTGTTGTATGTAATCGTAGATTCATTCCAGGCGGGAGGAATTAACGGCGAATTCAAACTAAAAATGCTAAAGCTTCCAGCAACCGTCACATTGTTAACATACAAGATAAGCGTCGCCTTCAGCACATTAGTATCGAGCGGACAGGCTGCAGGACAGCCCGGAAGATTCGATAAATCAAATCGCAGGTAGCTGACTTCTTCGAAACTCCCGCTCGGATCCCGCACTCGAAGATTTGCAGAATTCCCATTGTTTTGATTTTTAGCTTTGTTGTTTTCTGCTGATGTAAAACTGTCGTCAGTTAAAATAGCGACCGCCGCAAACGAATTGGCGTGAACCAAGATTGTGAACAAGAGGACAGCGCTAAAAAGGCAGGCTCTAAAGCAGACAGGGTCGGTCCGATTCAACATGTTCCCTCCTTTGCCGGTCCGTGCAGGGCCGGCGTTTTTCTCAAGAGATCAGAGGTCAGGATCTGAAATCAGGGTTTTACATCGTGAGGTTCTTTTCAGATTGCCCTGACGCACTGACCCGCACCTCGAAATTGTTTTTAGCGCCTCAAAGCACCGAAGAGGGGGATAGAACGGGGAGGGGGGTGCTGGTACCAGGCTGATATACCTTGGGACCATGAGCCGTGAATGTTGCTTCGTAGGCGAGCCCGGTCCCCTGACCTTCGACTCGCGCATACAGAAAAACGAAGAGCCAGAGGCAATCAGACCTTTGACACTTCGCTTTCTCTCGCGACACCTCCAAATAAGAGATCCCGGTCCGTGATGTGTCCGGTGGCGGCAGTACCCTCAGGCGCTCCGGCAATGACTAGAGCCTAGGAATCCAGATACCCGCCCGACCCTCCTCGTTTTAGATATGGCGATCCGCGGCGGATACTTGCTTTTTCCCGCGTTTTTAGGCAATGATTTCGCTCCATCATTTTCGTGATGAGGTTGTAAACTGCGAATCGGGGACATCAAAGAGTTGACGGAAAGCACCGCGGATGCCGCGTTTACAATTGACGGCTCTGGCCTCATCGTGGGGTGGAACCGGGCCGCGCAAGCAATGTTTGAAACGACGGCTGCGCAGGCGATCGGGAAAACCTGTGGTCAAATCCTTCAAGGTGCGGACGAGTCTGGCCCCGTCTGCTCCCCTAACTGCCCCGTACGCCAGGCGATACG
Organism: Binatia bacterium; assembly: GCA_041618055.1. Lineage (GTDB taxonomy): Bacteria > Desulfobacterota > Binatia > UBA9968 > UBA9968 > JBFJNS01. The sequence goes on along the minus strand of JBFJNS010000412.1, from coordinate 1,946 downwards.
AAAGCGCCATCCGATCAGGAACTTTGACCTACAAATCCAAACCAGGCAGGGCAAGTTGTGGTACAACGTATCCGTGCTTATTGTTCACGAGGCTAGCTCATCCTTGCCGTACGCGGTCCACATCGTTCGCCCCATCGATATCCGCAAGCGGCTCGAACTGTTGGTGCGCGATTTCGTCTCGAGGGAGACTGGGCTTTCTCCTGAACAGGTCACCAAGATAATGTCTGTGACGCGTGCTCCGGTTCGCGAGGCGGATCTTACAAACCGGGAAAGAGAGATTTTGCGCCTGCTCGCGCAGGGCGTTACCGCGGCCGGCATCGCCGCGCGACTGCACGTCAGCCGAACGACCGTCAACAATCATGTCCAGCACATTCTGGGCAAGCTCGACGTGCACACCCGCCTGGAGGCTATTCTGCGCGCCCAACGTGGTGGTTTAATTTGAATCGCTTAACACACCGTGTTGGGTAGGCTTAAGAAAGGTCTGTCGGGGTCTATGCCAGTTAGGTCTTGCGAGGCTGCTGAAAAACGAATACGAACGGGCTGGCGGCAGGCAGGGTCAGATTCTTGCATCGAGTCATAATTACCCAGAACTGGCTCTCCCAACGCCAGGGTTTTTTGCTTTGCCGAAAAACCGTGAGAATGTTTTGCGGATGCGATGAACTCGAACGAGAGATTCACCAAATGGGCAATTCGGCGTGCCTGACCCCCGTGGCTTCGCCCTTTTTCTATTTTCTACGCGCGGGTACTGCTTAGTGGCAGCGTCTTGTTGCGCCAAGGTTTGATCAAGAGCCCTGTGAGAACCGCCGATAATGAGAGCATGGCGATAACTCCCCAGAGCACGGAGGTGTAGCTGGCGGTTATATCGTAAAGATAACCGGCGGTCACCGGACCGAGAGCGCCGCCCCACATGTAGAAAAAGGTCATAGTGCCGCGAATGGTCGCGAAATACTTGCGACCAAAAAAATCACCAATGATCGCCCAACTGACAGGGAAAGCGGCATCCAGCGTACAAAATAAGATTGCAAAAACCCACACCGACCCTATTGTTTGGCCCCACAACAAAGCGAACATAGAAGCTATAGGGAAGAGCATCCAGAGCGAAAGCAATGCGGGTTTGTTCGTTTTGTCCGCGATCCAGCCAAGGACGAAATGCGCAAGCAGGTTCAAAAAAGCATACGTCCCAAGCACCAGGGCGGCTACCTCCTGAGTGAGACCCTTCCATACCAGCAAAGGGACAAAATGAACGATGATGGTGCTGTGCGTTGCTACCCGCGCGAAAATGGACAGCGTGACCGCCCAAAACGCGAATGTCTTCATCGCGTCGGCAACCGGGACATCTAGCATAGTGGGATGGGACCTGGCCGGTTTGGGCTGGCGGTCCCCCATGCGCTCCGTTTCTTGGGGCGGATCACCGTCCGGTAAGAGATTGATGCTTTCGGGAGAACGCTTGACCACCAATCCTAGAGGAATGCAGATGCCCAGAAAGGCGCAACCGGCTAAAAACGCCCCCCAGCGCCATCCCCACGTATGAACGATGGCAGCGAGCAAGGGAGCGAGCAAAGCGCCCCCCACCGGAACCGAGGCGGCGACGACGGTCATGGCACGCGCCCGCTGACGGATGAACCAGTTGTTGGCGACAACCATCGGCGTTTGAATGAAGCCCGCAGAGAAGGCGAGAGACACAACGCCCAGGTAGATCACAAGAAAACTCAAGTATCCGTTCACCCATGAGAGAAGGATATAACCGATCCCTGTCAACGCCGCCGCCGTTACGATGATCGGCTTGGGTCCAAAACGGTCAATAAGGTAGCCGATGATCGGGCCCTCGATGGCGCCTTCAGCGCGCGCTAGAGAGAACGCCAGAGACGTTTGCGCCCGATTCAACCCGAGTTCGTTGCTGATGGGAAGAAAGAAAATGGTGAAACCGTAGCCATGCAATCCTCCGC
>JBFJNS010000411.1:0-3174 GCA_041618055.1 Binatia bacterium | reverse complement strand
TTTCGAATTGATTCAAAGCGCCTTCTAGAATGCGCACCGTATCCTTTAGAATCGAGAGTTCGACGGGGGATTTCACCAGCCGCAAAGAACTCAAGTAATCACTAAAACTTATCCGTTCGGCGCCCTCAAATAGCTTTTCTATCTCTCGCCATTCGCGGATGTTCAATTGTTCTTCCACGGCCGCCAGGCCTACTTTCCTCGGCTTTACGCCGCGCGCTTTGACCGCGTCGCCCACACCCTGAGCGAATTTTCCCACTGAGCGCGTCTCTTGTATCCAGGTGAGCGTACTCGAAAAAGGATTGTTTCGGCTCGGCTCCTGAATCACCAAGGCTGGCTCACCCTCCAGGGGAATGACGGCCATGGCGCCCCGGTTCTTGGGAATAAAGTGACTGACATAAGCCAGGTGGCCAAATTTCCAGGAGTCGCCGTAAACCAGCAGCAGGTCCACACCGCGCTCCTTCATGCCGTCGCGCACCTGGTTTAATCGCTGGCGTAATTCTTCTTCCGGCAGGCGTTTTCGATCCCAGATACTGCAGCCGCGATTAAGCACCGTGTGAAGTGTATCCACGTTTCACCCCTCTTATAAAAACATTTCGAATGTTCAACGGTTCAAGATTTATTTAGGATGCAAACTCGTTCAAATAGTTCCAATCGTTCAAGCCGCTCAAATCGTTGGAATAAGATCGTGCTTCTCCTTCGTGTTCGTTCATCGGTTATTATGATTCAGTACCCAGGGGAGGCTTTCCTGTTTCTTCGTCGAACCTCGAATCTGTCTTCGGTCGTCGGTCCTCGGTCATCCGTCTTGCACACTTGACGCTTGGTCAGGCCGATTGTCCACGACCGGGAGGTTGGCTCCTCGTTAGCCTGACTAGGCCTCCACTTCAAAAAGTTTCATGGGCGATTGCGTCAAACGCCGATAGCCGTTTTCTTCGACCCAGACCGTGTCACCCAGCATGAGATATCCGGTTTCCGGAATGTATTGGTTAGGGTGGACGACAAAGGTTGTTCCCGGCTCGATGATAGTCTCGTTTTCATCGACGATTTCAGCAAACGGAATGGACAGAAACCCCAACCCATGGCCGCGCACCCGCATATAGGGCGGGCGGCAATACTTCTCGTAACCGGCGGCTGAAAAAACCTCGTTCATCACCTGGGAAATCTCGCCGACTTTCCCGCCCGGACGAACCTTGTCCAGGCTCTTCGCCAAGGCCTCCTCTAAAATAGCGAACTTCTCGCGCAGCAGCGCTGACGGTTTTCCCACCACCGCCGTGCGGCAAAGTTGGATGAAATGACCTCCCAGGGCCGGCGTAATCTCCGCGATAATGATGTCCCCCGCCTGGATCTTCCGGTCCTGGGGCGGATGCGCGCAATGGCTATGGTCCGATGCGGTCAGCATGCCGAAGTTGTCTTCCGCTCCCAGCGAGCGCATGGCGTAGTCCATTTCAGCCGCCAGTTCGTATTCGAACATCCCGACCTTGGCATTCGCCACAATGGCGGAAAAACCGGCATCGGCGATGGCCGCACAGCGCTCGAGCACGGGCAAAGACTCGGCACCGGGCGAACGCGCGAGTGAGTTTAAGAGCGCATCCATAGGCTTCAGTCGCACATTCGGAATGGCTTCAATCCGTCTATAAACGGCGGCCGGCATGAAATTGAAGCCCGCGACGCCAATTTCTCCTTGGACACCCTGCTGCGCCAGCAAGCTTCCCAGCTCCTGCGCGAAATCATCGGCAACCCTGACATCGTCGATCCAGCTCTGCGCACGAACTCTCCCCTCATCCCAGGAGTTGCTGATGATGATTGTCGCTTCACCCGACGGCCGAAGCAGCACGCCGGTGTTCGGACCCATGGGTATCGCCCCTGAAATCCAGAGCACGGCATTGACTTCGAGCATGCTCAATTGCCCCGACGAATAAAAAAGCAAGGCGGACAATTTTTCCCGTTTCATCGCGTCTTTAATCAAGTCGATCTTGTGCCGAAACGCTTCCATGTTCCGAGCAACCTTATCTGCCATGACGTTCCTCCATTCTTACAAAAACTGGTGTACTTGTTTGGTCAATTGAAAGAACCGGTCGTCATCGTAGTTTGTGGAATTACCCACCGGGATTACTAAAGCACCGAAAGCCTGGAGCGGACTGTCTGCGACGACTAAGAGGCGATTCGAAAGATAAATCCCCCGGCTCCTGCCGTTCGTCACAAAGATAACGGTTTTCTTGGTTTCCTGCTAGATACGAATCGGCCTTGCCCATTCCTGACGCTGAACTCCTAACCGAAAAAACTTCAAGCCGGTTCTTACTCCGGCGCCGCCTCCAATTGTTCAAATCCACAGGCCCGGTCCACACCGGTCGTCGCCACCAGATTGGGCTCCGCCGCGATGAGCAAAGCAATTTCTCTGTCGCTCGCGTTGAAATGCTGAAATATGACCCCCTCGGGTTTGATGGGCAGCTGCACCACATCGTCTTTCTTCCAATCGTAGCGCTCTTCATCGATGAGCGTGTAGCCTTTTCCCTCGACGATGACGAAGACCACGCCTCCCTGGTGGTGCTGTTTGCCGCTGCGTCCGCCGGCGGGGATCTCCTGAGTGTAGAACATGATAAATTTGTGCGCCGTGGAATCGATGTTGGGATGCATGTACCACTTCATCACCCCCTGGGGATTGTTCTCCCACGCCAATTCCCGCCCTTTCACGCACACGCTGGAGGCGGCAATACGGGCGCGCTCCTTATCCCTGAGTGCGATCAGTTCCTGATATTTCGTCATTTCACCGCGTTGCGTCGAAAAATCACTCATCTCTTGCCCCTTTTGAATCTGCGTGGCCGGGAGCCACTTCCAATTGCTTTAAATGAAGCGCCACATGATTCGCTAGAGGAACATAAACGAAGGTCATCCAGCGGCTCGGCCCATCCGGGTTGGTATTGAAGTGCTGGTGTTCCACCCCGCCCGGCTTGACCGGCAGTGTGAGTAGATCGCCTTTTTCCCAGTCGTATCTCTTACCGTCGGCCACGGTGTAGCCTTTGCCGTCTAGAATGAAGATAGAAACGCCCCCCTGGTGGCGATGCTTGCCCGATTGGGTCCGAATTTCTTGAGAAAAAACCCGCCACTCCTGCAGCACCGTGTCGGGATACATGTTGGGATGGAGAAAGTAACGTATCCTCCCCTGGCGCGTATTTTCCC
>JBFJNS010000410.1:0-3179 GCA_041618055.1 Binatia bacterium | reverse complement strand
TTCCACCCGAGCAAGCCCCGGACCCAATTGAAATGAGGGCTGCCCTCGAGTGTCAATGCGCTTCCTCCTAACGACTCAGCCTTGGCCTCAGCCAAGCGTACAAGATCGGCTGCGTCTGGATACGTCCAATACGCGAAATGCCGCCACAGACTAGCGCACGCATGCCGGGTCCTGCCGGAATCTTCAAAACTCAACAATTCGCGGGTGCATAATTCGCACGACTGGAAGAAGGAATCGAGCGCGGCTCTAGAGCGCCGGCCGCTCAGGCTTGAGTTGCCGGAACGATAGTAGCCCCGAGCCTCCGGGCAAAAAACGATTTTGCGACTTCGCAGGACGACTCGCGTAAAATACTCCGTATCATCGTTCAGGCTTAATCCTTCGTTCCACCACCCCACCCTCTCCACCACACTTCTAGGTAATAGCCACGCGATTGGCGGCATTGTACCCTTGCCACTCCAAGACTGGACGAGCCAATCTATAGGGAATTCGTAATCTCTATAGTCCGGATGGCGGGAAAAGGTCACGGTTGTCGTATTAGCGCAGTAAAACCTTTCCCAAGCGCTTGTGGAAACCGCATCGGGGGACTCTAAATGTAAACGCTCCAATTGTTGCGCAACCTTGTCCCGAGCGAGAATATCGTCAGCGTCGAGATACTGAATATAATCACCTTGCGCTTCGCGCAAGGCTCGATTCCGCGCCGACGAGCTTCCGGAATTTACTTTTTCAATAATTTTGATCGTCGCAGACTCCAAGCCGCGTGCGACGGCAACGCTGTTGTCCGTGGAGCCGTCGTCCACCACAATGACTTCTTTCCGTTGCCACGTCTGAGCCAACGCCGATCGGATGCTTTCTCCCAGCCATTTTTCCGCGTTGTAAACTGGGATGAGAATCGATACCAAAGGCTCCATGGTCAAATCGATGCAGGTGAAAAGCGAGGGTGGTTTGTCCGCAGGTGCGGTTTTCGCAAACGTATCCAAAACTCTCGAATGCGCAGGGCCATGCGCGGATCGATTGCGCACAATCCCTTCAAGCGCCAATCGGCGTCGGCAGGGGCCCTTCCCCGGAGCTGCACGGCTAATCGAACGGCTGCATCGCACGCCTCCCAGTCAAGATAAGAGGCCGACACGCCCGCGACTAGCCACAGTTTGTGCGCGATTTCCTCAGCATATGCACCGTTTAGTTTTTCCGCGGCCTTCTTCAGGACATGATAATGCGCGCGCGCGCATTTCATTTGATTCGCCTGCGACATCGAACCGCCGACGCGATAATTGACCGCCGCCACCGTTGAATCGGCCGCAAAGCGAAGCCCCGCCCGAGCCAATTGACAATGCATAGCCACGTCCTCGTTGTACAAAACATTCGGATCGAGGTCGAACCCGCCGGCTGCAAGAAATGACCTTCGACGATACAGGCCGGAGATGCAGTTTATTTGTTCGAGGATCGAATAACGGATCGGATCGTTGCGAAGCCTGTCATGATCGTAGGATCTTGTTGAAATCAGTTCGCTGGTAACATTCTGCCTGTATTCGTAGCTGAACAAAACCACGTCCGGGGCATCCTGAGCATTCATCCATCTGTGAGCATTCTCGACATAGTTCGGATACAACGCGTCATCAGCATCATGGAAATGAAGCCAATCACAACCCGTACTCTCAGCGAGCCTGTTTCTGCCGAATGAGCATCCTCGGTTCTCATTGCCGCGAACGACTATGGCGCCGAATTGTTTAGCCACTTGAGCGGTATCGTCCGTGCTGCAATCGTCATAGACCCAAACTTCGTCGAAAGGACGCGTCTGTTCGGCGGCGGAGTCAAGGAGCCGAGGAAGATGGCGCGCGGCGTTATACGCCGGGATGCACAGTGCCAAGGTTGGATTCTTCATCGCAGACAGATCTTTTTTAATCCCCGCCTGATAACATACGTTGACAATCTTTTCAGCGGTAAATAATCCAGCATGGCTGACAGTTTTTCACTGCCGCATCCCGGCATGAGAAAACGGCGCAGCCATTCATCAGGCTCATTCTTACTCGAGTTTCGCTCCTTGATCTCGCAATAGCGCTGCAATTTCTGCTTGGCGATCGTCACTGGGTTGAGTCTTTGTTTGATGGTCTCGCGCGCGTTATGTCCCATTCGACCCATCGCCTCAGCGCCCATCTCAGCCATGTGCGAAATGGCGCTCGCGAGTGCTTTGACATCGTTCCCCGGAACCCGAAGACCGTTATTGTTGTGCTGGACAAGATCCACGGCCCCCGCGCCCTCGGAACAAATTACAGGTCTTCCCTGGCTCATGAATTCCACACAGGTGAAGTTGAACACGTCCCAAACGGAGGGAATAACGCCGAACCGGGCTTTGCGCTGAAGCTTAAGCATCTCTTGGTGAGGCTTCTCCCCCAATGGCATTACGGTGTTACCCCAGATATCGGGGAAAGCTTTCTTCAGATAGTCCGACATCCAAGTGTCTCTGCGCTTGAAGACCGTGTCTCGCCCAGCCCACGCAACCTTCAAAGTTTCTGGGCGGAGCTGGCGCATCGCTTCACACAAAACAACGGGTCCTTTCCAAAATTGAACCCGCGCCGCCACCAGCCCGTCGTCTGCTCGATGAGCGTTATCGCATAAGCCATGGCGATCTGACACCCCGAACGCCGGAGGCACATACTCGACTTCCCGGTTCAAACGTTTTTGCCAGTGATCCTTGTTGCCGATGCTATAAGTTTGCACGTGAGCGCACTGTTTTAGCAGCTGATTCTCTATAAGCCTGACCATGTCGCCTTGTAATTCCGCGCCGTTAATTGGGTCTACCTGTTCTATCTGACCTACGCTCCCGTGTAGTTGTGTTATGACTGGCAAGTCGCGGGCTTCAAGAATCCACGGCACAAACCCAAGTCCCCAATCTGTGGTTTCTACGACGTCAAAAGTCTTACCCCCCTCGACTTGCTCCCACATAGCCCAGGCGGATGCCAGATGAGCTTGCAATTCGGGGAATATCTCGAATTTCGCAAAGTGACACTTGTACTTAGAAAACAACTCCGCTTTTAAGGAGTAGATATTCACGCCGTCGATGTCGTATATGCCATTCCCTTGCGTAAAGGCGCTGCCAACGACAACGTCGACCTCGTGGCCCAATTGAACAAAGCTGGGCAGCAGCTCCTTATAAAACGTCGCGATCCCGCCGCCGGGATGGG
>JBFJNS010000409.1:0-3181 GCA_041618055.1 Binatia bacterium | reverse complement strand
GGTAAACGGTCGGATTCCATCTGCAGACCCAACGGCCTAGGAGGGAACCTTTGAAATGATATCGGAGAACTGGATTCACGTCACTTTGCGTCTCGTGCGGCTCAAGGTCCCGGAGTTGACTATTTGACCTTCTAAAGCATTTCGGCCCCGGCTCCTTTTTCTCGATTGATTTTTCGAAACATTTCGGCCCCGGCTCCTTTTTCTCGATTGATTTTTCGAAACATTTCGGCCCCGGCTCCTTTTTTTGTGAATGCCCGGATACGATCCATTGCGGACGTTCGTGGCGGCATTTGCTCGCCAGTAGCCGAGTGCGCCTAAAGCTTTAGCACTAAAACATCTTGGTCGCTGACGCTGTGACTACTTTGACGTCGTTGTTGTCAATTTCGAGCCCGTTTTTCTTGTTGTGAAAGAAAAAGACAATGAATCCACGTTCGTCATCGGTGGGTTTGCCACGGACTACGTAGGCGATCTTCACGTTCCGGCGTTCGTCGTGGATGTCCAGCACTAACGAAAGTATCGTTATGTCTTCTCCGGAGCCAATTATCGACCGCCCTAGCCGCCTGCTCTGCTCTTGATAACCACCCCCCGCATACCGACTGAGAAGGATCTTGACCCCTTCGGTTTGCATCCAATCGTGCGCGACTTCGATCTTCGATGAATGTACGTGTTTTAACAACTTGAGAACTTCGAAATGCGCGATGCCTTCCCTATCTGTGGCCATCACAATTTGTGGGCTGGGCGGCACTTCGAACTCGGATCCTGTGGATACCTCCGGACTCTGATTGATTACCTGGGCATCCCAGCGTGGCGGCAGAGCGAGTTTGAGGTTAATGCGACCCGCATTGATGAGCGTAGGCTGCGGGATGTTCGCCCCGCGCGGTTCTACCGACAGGCCGGCCTGTGAGGCACCCGTAGGTTCCGGAGAACCCATCTCCTTTTCGGGCCCCTGGAATACTATCCAGGTCAATACACCTGCGCCAACCGCTATCACGATAACCGCCGCAATAACCATAACCCGCCTTGTTTGATGTCTTGGTTTCTCTGCACGCGCAGGCACTTCTCCGTTTAGCAGAACCCGATACGCACGTATCGGCTCGACGATGTTTTTCACCTGCTGCTCGCCCATGAAATCGAAACGGAGTTGGAGCTTATTGCCGACAGCAGAGCGCACCGACTCCGAGATGCAAATGCCGCCCGGATCAGCAAGGCCCTCGAGTCGCGCCGCCACGTTGACGCCATCCCCGTAAATTTCCTCGCCGTCAACGATCACGTCTCCCAGATTCACCCCAATGCGAAATTGCACCCTGCGCTCGGCGGCTACGCCGCTGTTGCGCTCCTTCAGATCACGCTGAATTGAGACCGCACAGCTCAGAGCATCAATCACCGTCCCGAAATCCGCCAACACAGCGTCTCCGGCGTAGTGGACGACTCGCCCCTCATGCTGTTCGATACGTTTGGAAATGTTATCGAGGTAGGTGCGTAGGGTACGGTGAGTCCCTTCCTCGTCCTCGCCCGTCAGGCGACTGTAGGCAGCGACATCTGCATACAGGATGGCAGCGAGTTTACGCGGTAGCCGGTCTGACCCCATCGGGACCCCCAAGTCCAGTCAAGGGTACCTCGATATATTATCTCGGGTTTGGATAAGTCGCGAATCTCAAGGCATGACTCGTTCAATGTCTGAAATTGGCCGGAAGTGGATATTCGTAAAATCCACTTCCAACCCTTAGCAGACATTAGGTGTGACGCATAAAAGGCGTAATATAGTCATCTCGGTTGGGCTTACGACGAAGGAATCTTCCCGATGGGCACCAAACCGTTGGAGCGCAAGCTCGCCGCGATTGTCTATGCCGACGTTGCCGGGTATAGCCGCCTGACCGGCGAGGATGAGGAAGGCACGCACCGCGCTCTAAGAGCCTGCCTCGACGCCATCACCGCTCACATTCAAAGACTCAACGGGCGCGTCGTGCACTATGCCGGCGATGCCGTGTTGGCCGAGTTCGGCACGATCTCGAGTGCCTTGAGCTGCGCCGTCGACGTGCAGCGCGATCTAAAGGCGCGCAACCAGCACTTGCCGGATGAACGCAAAGTTCAGTTTCGGATCGGCGTCAATCTCGGGGAAGTCATTGTGGACCAGGACGAAATCTATGGTGATGGCGTCAATGTGGCGGCACGGCTGGAAAGCCTGGCCGAGCCCGGTGGGATCTGCATTTCCGAGGCGGTGCGCACCGCAATCGGCAAGAAATTAGCGCTTAGCTACGAGTTCATGGGGGAACAGGAGGTCAAGAACATCGACGAACCGGTTCGCGCTCACCGAGTTCGCTTGGACGACCAGAGGGTATCTTCTCCTGGTCCATCCGCCGAGGTTCCAGCGAAGCCTTCCTTGGCCGTTCTACCTTTTACCAATATGAGCGGTGATACGGAGCAGGAGTATTTCTCCGACGGCATCACCGAAGACATCACGACCGCGCTATCCAATACGGGCTGGTATTTCGTCACCGCACGCCATTCCGCCTTCGCCTATAAAGGCAAAAACATCGATGTACGTCAGGTCGGCAAGGAGCTTGGTGTGCAGTACATCCTGGAGGGCAGCGTTAGAAAGGTGGGCAAGAAGGTTCGTGTGACGGCGCAGCTGATCGAGACAGCCGCTGGAAAACACATCTGGGCTAACCGCTACGATGGTGCGCTGTCTGACATCTTCGATTTTCAGGACCAGATTACCGAGACTATAGCGGGCACTGTCGAGGGGATGTTCCAACGCGCCGAGGCAGAACGCGTTGAAGAGAAGCGGCCCGAGAATATGGAGGCCTACGACTACCTGCTTCGAGGGCTGGCTTATATGAATAAGCTGACCCCGGAAGACACGCAATCAGCCCTGCAAATGTTCTATAAGGCCATCGAGAAGGACCCGGGATACGCTCGCGCCTACGCGTGTGCATTCTGGTGTTACCGTCGGCAGGTAGAAACGGGTGGTTTGACATTGCCCAAAGAGGAGCAGGAGGAAGCTATCCGATTAATGAAAGCTGCCTTGAAGATTGGCCAAGATGATCCGGTAGTGCTCTGGCAGGCGGGTACCATGAAGGCTTACTTCCAACACGACTTGGAGGGCGCAGTCGCTTTGATAGAGCGATCTCTTTCGATTGACCCCAATTCTCCGAGGGCGTGGATCGCGAGCTCGATGGCG
>JBFJNS010000408.1:0-3203 GCA_041618055.1 Binatia bacterium | reverse complement strand
CTGAGCGGTCCCGAGAGTGGCGCACCCAAATGGCTTGCTGGAAATCATACGCGATCCACCAAGTCCCCGTGCCATCCCTTGCAATGGTGGCGCTTTCGATCGACTTCTTCAGACCCTTTGGCTTGGCGACCGGCCAAATGACGGGCTCTCCCTCCGGTACGTAGCCATCCCGCTCGGCGTCGAATCGAAGGCTCGCCGTGGCCAGCTGATCTTCGTCAACCAGGACGGCACGTACGCTGTCCTCTTCCGACCAAACGTCTGCCCTGCCCGGAAGCTTCTTAAGCCAGGAATCAAGCGAGGTTTCTCGCAACCAGTCTTGGGGCGTTCGGCGCCATATCGAGCTCCCGGATCCATCCGGCAGCCAGGCCCACCAAGTATTCTGAGCAAACCACAGTTTCGACTGTGGTTTGTGGCTAGTCGGGTAACGTGAATCGACTTTTAGAACCGCAACAGGAGGTTCGTTCATCCTCTGATGAACGATGACGTAAGACGTTGCGAAAGCCAGAATGGCGGCGCACAGGAGCCCGAGAGAAAGGGAGATCGCTTGACGCTTTGTCAGCTTGATCGCCAAGGGTGCCAGAAAAGTCAGGCACAAGATGCCGGCGACCCATTTCCACCACCACCGGGGTCCGGGTTCCCCGAGAACCCAATAGACCATGGCCATGAGGAAAATGGCCAACGAGCTCGCAAGTAGACTTACAGCCAGATTTGCGGCCGTCGGGCGAAATTTGAAGGGCTGCATCGTTGTAGGCCCACTGCCTATTGCCAAATCCTATCCCACCGATGCCCGACACAATGCCGCCGACGGCGTCGGCGGCAAGGGGGCGAGATTTTGCCAAGCCTTCGACGTGTCAGATCGGGCCGGAGCAAGATTCTTGCATGGTTCGGCCGTCGAAATCATTGATCTTAGCGGGTTGCCGGCGCGACGCCGAGGCGTCATGGCCGTATGGCGCCTACGATCCGAGAAGGCGGAGGCGATAATTGAATCACGGATAGCGGCGCTTGATCTCTTTGATGGACGTAGATTCGCAGCTACCATCTCGGCTCAGCAGCGGTATCGGGGTTCGACACCTTTCGTCGGGGCAAACAGGGAGACACAGGCGGCAGGATTAGCATCCTGCCACCGCGATCCTTGCCCAATCTGAAAAGGCCGCAGCTGCCCGCTTGTCGTGACGGCCGCGTGCACGAAGCAATGCGTCCGTCCGACGAACCTGCGACCGCTCTTGGAGCTATTTGGAATGTCGAATTCGGACGTCGTCAGCCGCGGAGAGATCGCCAGAGGCGCCGGATGGATGATCTTTCTTCGATGGGGCGTGCGCAGCCTTGGCTTTGTTCGGACATTGATTCTCGCGCGTCTTCTGATACCGGCGGATTTTGGGTTGGTCGCTCTTGCCATGATGATGCTGGGGATCGTGGAAGCTCTGACGAAATTGCGCCCGGATTTTGCCCTAATCCAAAACACCCGGGCCGAGCGCCGGCATTACGATACGGTTTGGACCTTCATGGTCTTACGCGGGGCGCTGATCGCTGTCGTGCTTGTCATGGTGGCCGGACCTTGCGCCCGGTACTTCGATGCCCCGCCGCTGGAAGTCATTGTCTATTGCCTCGCGTTTGTGATTTTTATCGAGGGGTTTCAGAACGTCGGCGCTGTGGATTTTTTCAAGGACCTCACATTTGACAAGGTATTCCGACTCAATTTCGTAAGCCGACTTGGGAGTGTGGCGATCGCCGTCATCGTGGCCCTCATCTGGCAGAATTATTGGGCTCTGATTGCCGGGTTTGCCAGCGCCAGACTGTTGATTGTCGTGTTCAGCTATCGGATGCACCCCTATCGGCCCCGTTTTTCCCTGGAAGCCTGGCGTGAAATCTTTCATTTCTCGAAATGGTTGGTCCCCCACGGCATCGTATTCAGTCTCAGGCAGCGCGCGGATGCCTTCATCATCGGAAAATGGCTGGGGCCGGCCTCACTCGGGTTTTACGATCTTGCCAAGACGATTGCCCAATTTGCCGGGGCGGAGCTCGCGGCGCCGTTGAGAAGCGTCATGTTTCCCGCATATGCGCAAATGGCTGAGGATCCGGGTCGGCTTCGCAACAGCTTTGTCGCTGCATTTGCCGTGATCTTTGCCATTGGTGCACCGGTCGCGACCCTGCTGGGGCTCCTCGCGGAACCCTTCGTGCGCATCGCCCTTGGGCAAAACTGGATGGAGATAATTCCGTTAATCCAGGTGTTGGTCATATATACCCTGGCGCAATTGTGCAATTCTTCATGTGGAGCGCTGTTTTTGGCCTTGGGCAAGACCTTCACCATGCTGCTCGTGCAAACGGCGGGTGCTGCGGTCGCCGTACCGGCGATATTCTTGGGAGTGGAATATGCGGGAACCTACGGGGTCGCCTGGGCCGTGGTGATCGCCAGCGCGGTGACGACATTTCTGTCTATCGCATTCGCCCTCAAATTAGCGAATGTGCGCGTCCGAGCCATTGTCCGCCCCTTGCTCCGCAGTGTCGGGGCGTTGGTGGCCATGGTCTTCGTGGTTCGCTTGGCGTCGACGAGCCTCTTCGACTGCGACGGACTGATCTGTCATTCTGCGGAGCTGTTGCTTTGCGGCGCGGGTGGCACCATCGTCTACGCAAGCGTTCATTTCTTGCTGTGGCGCTTGTCCGGCATGCCTGAGGGGCCGGAAGTGGTCATTCCTTCCGCCTTCGGTTCTATACTGAAAGTCGGGAAGATTTCATAGGCCCCATTCAATTTTGGACAATTGTATTGTCGTAGATCTGCAGGGTGAACGCGGGATCCTCATAGTCCTCGGCACTCTGTATCGGTATATGTGCTTCCAGGTCATTGTATCTGATGACAAACTTCTTGACGACATGATCCGGTGGTGGCTTTCCGTCATAGCGATCGCGGAGGGGATACAGATCAATTCCAACCCCGTCGTTCACGACAAGATTCCTCTCGATGATCAATGTATTCGACAAGCCCGTTTGGTGATCGGAGTAGTATCGGATCCCGGGCTTCCCCTCGGTTGAGAAGCCTTCTACTCGGTTGCATCTCACGACTCCAGAGCTGCGAACGGAAATTCCGTTGCTCTTACGCCGCCCGCGAACAGTATTTCCTTCGATTAGGAAATCTTGAGATTGAACATAGATCGCGTGAGAGTCGACATTTTCGATGACGTTGTTGAGAATTTTCAGGTTCTTGTGGT
>JBFJNS010000407.1:0-3207 GCA_041618055.1 Binatia bacterium | reverse complement strand
TAGGGGCGGATTTCGTTGCCAAATCCAAACCTGACGGATATACAATCGGGTCCCTCAATGGACCGGCATTCACGAACGCGGCGGTCATTACTCCGAACCTCCCCTACGACCCGCTAAAGGATTTCACTCCCATTGCCAACGTCGGTGTCACCACCGCCTTGATCGCGGTCAACGCCGGGTCGCCGTGGAAAACCCTGGAAGACTTCCTGAGCCACGCCAAGAAGAATCCCGGCAAGGTCACGTGCGGAACCTCGGGGGTGGCAAGCTCCGGGCATCTCAATATGGAGCTTCTCAATGCAGCCGCGGGCGTCCAGCTCTCGCACGTTCCCTATAAAGCCGGTTCCCCTGCTAATATCGCCGCTCTGCTCGGCGGCCACATTGATTGCGCCTCCCAGATCTGGCCCGTCGTATCGAGCCACGTAAGGGCAGGAAAATTGCGCGTTCTTGCGGTTACGCGACCGCTCAAAGAATTCCCGCAGGTGCCGACCTTCGCAAAATCAGGTTTCTCCCAAGTAAGCTTGGAAGTCTGGTTCGCGTTTTTTGCGGCAGCCAATCTGTCCGCGGACGTAGCCGGCAAACTCATCCCGGCTTTTGCAAAGGCCGTCAAGGATCAAGAAAGCGTGGTAAAGCTGGAGAAGGCCGGCTTTACAGTGGCGTACGAAGATCCGAAAGAATTGTCGGAGCGGATAAAAAGAGAACACGCCCTGGTCCGTGAGATAGCGCAGAAAGCCGGCATCAAGCCGGAATGAGATGATTCATAGCGATCGCTGGACGGGACTTTTCTTTCTCATCTTGTCCCTCTATGTTTGCTCGGAGAGCTGGCGCCTTGGACTGGGTAACTATTTCCGCCCCGGGCCGGGTTTTTTCCCCTTCTATTCGAGTCTGCTGCTCGGCGCCCTCGCCTTGAGCCTGATTCTTCTTACTTTCCGAGGCGGCAAGGAAAAGGGCGAGCCTTGGGTAAACTCGCGCAAGATCGTGATCGTGTGCCTCGCAACCCTGGGTTTTGCGTTCCTTCTCGATTGGTTGGGCTTCGTCGCTACTGTGTTTGTTTTTATTTGCTTCGTGCTGCGCATGGTCGAACGGCGGAGATGGCTGTTCTCCGTGGGCGCGGGTTTATTGACGTCTGTTGCCTGCTACGCTGTCTTCCAACTCTGGCTTAAGGTGCAGCTTCCGGCGGGCATCTTTGCAAGGTAGGACCTGCCGTGGAGGCGATCGAAGGCATACTCCAGGGCTTCACTGTTGCCCTGACGATCAAGGGGTTGCTTTTTTGTTTTCTCGGGGTGCTTTCAGGCACGCTCGTGGGCGTTCTTCCGGGAATCGGACCGGCGGCCGCCATCTCGCTTCTTCTGCCATCAACCTTTCGGGCCGATCCAGCGTCCTCAATGATCATGCTTGCCGGCCTGTATTATGGAGCCATGTACGGGGGCTCGACCACATCGATTCTCGTCAAAATCCCCGGTGAGGCTGCCTCGGTCATTACCTGTATCGACGGCCACGAAATGGCCAGGCAAGGCAGAGCTGGGCCGGCGCTGGGGATCGCGGCCTTTGGATCTTTCATAGCGGGCACTATCGGCGTAATCGGACTCATGTTGCTCGCGCCGCTTCTCGCATCATTCGCTCTCCTGTTCGGGGCACCGGAATATTTTTCTCTCATGGTGATGGCGATGACTCTAGTCACCTACCTCTCCCATGGCTCAAAGCTGAAGGCGCTGATGATGGCCGCATTGGGGCTGATGTTGGGGACAATCGGCATGGATTCGGTCACTGCCAAGCCGCGTTTCACCTACGATTTCTTGGTTCTCCGCGACGGGATTGGCATCGTGCCCGTCGTCATGGGACTCTTTGGTATCTCGGAGGTGCTGCTGAACGTCGGAGCAACCATCGACCGGAGTATTTTAAAAGAGAAGATCAAACATCTATTCCCCAACAAGGAGGAATGGAAAGAGTCTGCCATGCCGGTGGCCCGCGGCTCGTTCCTGGGGTTCTTCCTTGGCGTATTGCCCGGGCTTGGCCCGGTCGTCGCCACCTTTCTCTCTTATGGATTGGAAAAACGTTTTTCCAAAAATCCTGAAAAATTCGGCACGGGAATGATTGCCGGCGTTGCAGGCCCCGAGGCCTGCAACAATGCGGTCGCAACGGGAAATTTCGTCCCCATGCTTTCCCTGGGCATACCCGCCAATGCCATCATGGCTATTCTCCTGGGCGCCTTGACGATCTATGGTATTCAACCCGGACCCCTGCTGATCAAGGAGCATCCCGATATTTTCTGGGGTCTTGTTGCTTCCATGTACGTCGGCAATGTCATGCTGCTGGTCCTTAACCTCCCGTTGATACCGCTTTGGGTGCAGGTCCTCAAGGTTCCCTACGGAATTCTCTATCCGCTTATCCTGCTCTTCTGCCTGATTGGCTCTTACAGTCTGAACAACAACGTCGGCGACGTCATCGTCATGTGGATCTTTGGCGTGCTCGGCTTCCTGATGAAAAAATTTCAATTTGAGCCGGCCCCTCTCGTCCTGGCGCTTGTTCTGGGACCGATGCTTGAGGAAAATTTACGTCAATCGCTGATTATTTCGGCGGGAAGTTTTGTCCTTTTTTTCACCCGGCCGCTATCCGCTGTTTTTTTGGCGGTTTCCTTTATCGCTCTACTCTTTTCCCTTTTCCAGCTCCGTCCGTCAGCGCTGGGGACCGGAGAATCGTCCGAGTGAGCGGCGTTGGCAGCCGGACAGCGTTACGCGGACGGCCACATGGCAGCCGGTACCAGGGCTGTTTTGTGAACGTGCGTCATCCAATCCTTCGGGCCCGTGCCTAGCGCAAGTCGCCTCGGGCGCTGAAGCGGTGCCCGCCAGTCAGTTTTTTTGTTGCACTGCGGGGCGCTCGAGGGCTAAGGTAGGGGGCGCTGAAAGGATTAAGAACGGTCGGCAAGGAGGTTAAACCAGCAGACGAGACGGATAAAGGCCGTACCTGAGGTTAACGCCTGCGCGCCACCCCCTTCGCATAACGTGATATATAAGGAGGACAGGTCATGACAAGGAAAGTTCTCTCCCTAATGTTTATCGTCGTCTGGATCCTTTCAGTCGCCGCAATGTCTTCGGCGCAGTCCGATTTCTACCAGGGGAAGACGATTCGGGTCATCGTGGGATATTCCGCTGGAGGCGGTTATGACGCCCTCGCGAGGATGCTCGGCAGGCATATGGGCAAACATATTCC
>JBFJNS010000406.1:0-3212 GCA_041618055.1 Binatia bacterium | reverse complement strand
GGCTCGGAAATTGCACCACGGAGTCACGGTGGGCGCGGATTAAATCAAATCCAACCCGCGTCCTCAACAAACCCTCTATGAACTCTGCGTCTCCGTGGTGAATACTTCTTCACAGGAAACCGAGAATAACCAAAAAAATAAGGAGAAAGTAAAATGGCTGGTAAAAGCTTCTCCCTCTTCTTTGGCGTGGTCATCAGCATTAGCCTGTGTCTTCCAATTCAGACAGCGCTTGCGCAGGAGCCGTTCTATAAAGGGAAGTCCCTTCGATTCGTTGTAAACTACCCTGCCGGAGGAGCCACGGATGTCGTTGCCAGGCTCGCCGCCAGGTTCCTGCCCAAGCATATCCCCGGGAACCCGGCGGTTGTGGTTCAGAACATGGCCGGCGGCGGAGGCAACGTCGGAGCCAACTACATTTACGAGGTCGCCAAGCCCGATGGCTTAACCGTCGGCGTCTTCTCCGGAGGATACCTGCCGCAGGTTTTGGACGCCTCGGGTGTCCGCTTTGATCTCAACCAGATGCCCATCATCGCGGGGGTGGGCGAGACCTCCGTCGTCTACATTCGAGCCGATACCGGAGTAAAAGGCCCGGCGGAGATTCTCAAACCCCTAAAACCCATCGTCATCGGAGGCTTTACCCGCGAGAGCAACAAAGATTTGGCGCTCCGTATGGCTCTTGAACTCCTGGGCGTCCCTTATCGTTATGTCACAGGCTATAAGGGAGAGTCAGACCTCCGGCTGGCAATCCAGCGGGACGAAATCAATTATACCTCTGAGGGCTTGACTGGATATACAATGGGCGGGGCCCTTATGGCCCGAGAAGGGACAGTGGTCGCTATCTATCAGGACGGTTTGGCCGGACCCGATGGGAATCTCGTGCGTGATCCGCGAGCCGATCTCCCCACTTTTCGAGAGTTCTATAAAATGGTCAAAAAGGCCGAGCCCCCGGGGCCCCTTGGGGATGCGTTTAAGATATCGGGAGCCGTCCGCAGCATGGGAAGGTACGTCATAGCCCCTCCGAAGACGCCTGCTACGGCAGTTGAGATACTGCGCAAGGGCTTCCGGGACACCTTTGAAGACCCCGAGTTCAAAGCGGAGTCGGAACGGGTATTGCGCTTCCAATTGGTGAGTTTCGTCGGGGATGACGCCGAGAAAGTCCACACTGCCATATTCCGGGCCGCCACCGGGCCTGTGCGGGATGCTTTAAAAAAGCTTACGCAGCAGTAGACGACCCGCGAAAGCTCTCGGCGCACTAGTGTAGTGTACCTGAAGTTCGTTGAAAAAATGCAAATGATGGTCGCGACTCGAATCGAATTCAAATCCCCCTTTGTCCCCCTTTTTCAAAGGGGAAATTTCTCTCTGGCATCTTAACCCCTCTTTGGCAAAGAGGGGAAGGGGAGATTTTCGGGCGAAATGACGAGGAATTTATACAGCGAACTTTGGTTCCAGGACACTAGCGGGTTGCTGAAAAACCTCCGTTCACCCTTCGACCAGGCTCAGGACGAACGGAGGGCGTTTGATATCAATGAAACGTTTTCCGTTCATGCTGAGGCACTCGAAGCATTCCGAAGCTTTTTTTCAGCAACCTGCTAGCTCTGCGAGCCTTGGCTCCGGGCACGTGTCAAAGGACGCTTTTAGAGCGATCTGCAATCCGCTCACCGTTCGAATGCCTTCAGGCCTTTTCAGGTAAGCGCTGCGATTGGATATCTGTTTGGCTTAGGAACCCGATCAAATCCCGATATCCATACTAAGCGCTAAGAAGGCACGTATTGCAATCGCTTAAACCCGAGAGGCAAGGTACTATTATCAGCGCTTCGCTTGCGTGAACGGCGGTTGAAACTCGCCGTTTACTATCCGCCTTTAGCTGGCAATCTATAGAAAACATACGGGAGGAAGGAAATGAATAACCTCATAGAGTGGCTTCGGAGAAGCTTCGTCGACTCATCACTGTCCATCGCGGGAACCGAGATTAATTTCTTAAATCTGGTTGCAGCATTGATTTTCTTGGGCGTTTGCATCTACATCGCCCGCTTGGTTCGTCGGCTTCTGGATCGCTTCATTACAAAGCTACAGTTCCAGCCCAACCTAAAGACCCAAGTACTCTGGCTGATGTCGTTGACCATCGTTTTGCTCGGGCTGCTTGGCGGCCTGGCCATTATCGGAATCGATCTAACAATCCTCGGGCGCCTGTTCACCTACAGCATCATGCTCGGACAAACACGCTTTAGCCTGAGCAGCCTCGTTTTGTTTGCCGCCGTTATCGTGGGGGCCGTTCTTCTCTCCAGGTATCTCCGCGTCATATTGCGCGACCGGCTGCTTCCCCCGTTTCAGCTTCCGGAGAATTCTCAGTTTCTGATTCTTCGAGCAATCGACATCGGCGTGATTGCCCTGGGCGTCCTGCTTGCGCTCAATCTGACGGGCCTCAGTTTGAGCAGTATTATGGTGGTCGTCGGCGGCCTGGGGATCGGCATCGGCTTCGGCTTGCAAAACATCGCTTCCAATCTCGTGTCGGGGCTTATCCTGCTCTTCGAACGGCCGATTCGCGTCGGCGATCGCGTCACGGTTGGGGAGACGCTGGGCATTGTGCGCGCCATCAATATAAGATCCACGGTCCTCGTGACGCCCGACAACATCAACATGATTGTCCCCAATTCCCACTTCGTTTCCGAAACGATTACCAACTGGACCTATGGTGATCGTGTGATCCGGATCAAGATCCCGGTGGGCGTGGCCTACGGGTCGGATACGGCGCTCGTGCAAAAGACGCTTCTTGAGATTGCCCAAAATCACCCTGATGTTTTGCAGGGACCCATCGCCCCGGTGCCCGCCGTGACCGAACCCATGGTGCGTTTTATTCGCTTTGGCAATTCCTCTCTCGACTTCGAGCTGGTCGCGTGGGTGCCGGATGTGCAGTACAGGATCAAAGTCATCAGCGAGCTGCATTTCATGATCGATCAAGGGTTTCGCGAAAAGGGTATTGTGATCGCTTTTCCACAGATGGACGTCCATCTGGACTACGCCGAGAAAAATGGCGGACTCAAAGGCTCACATGCGAGAAGTATCCCTGACGTGACGCAAGCGTCATGAACCCAGCTTCCGCTGTTGAGATTGACGACCTGTGCCGGGCGAAAGACGAGCCCGGAGCAGCGAAGGCATAGAAACGAACAATATCAATGCTCATTGTGGTGCTTGGCTTCTTGTGGTGTTTTACCTCG
>JBFJNS010000405.1:0-3213 GCA_041618055.1 Binatia bacterium | reverse complement strand
CTGCCATTTTCGCACCTTCGTCTGAGTAGAAGACCGGCAAACAAGCTCGGCTACTGCCCTGCAAAATAACGACGCCCGCGGTATCGATGAACATCTCCTCGCGAATCGTCCGAAGGACTCGACTCGCCATTTCTTTTGGATCGATAATTCTTGATAGCGCCTTCTCAACGACAGAGATGGTTTCTTTGTAATCGAATGGCTTTCGAAAAAAGATCTTTTCCACAAGGCCCTGCACCCTTGCGTTGACGGGATAGAACAGAAAGGCAACCAGCATTGCAAAGATAAATGGATAGGCGGCCTCGGCGGCTTCGCCAAAAAGCGGGACTAAGACAAACTGCGTCAAGCCTGCCTGAAGCAAAAAGTAAGTGGTGGCGACCACTATCGTCATAATCGCGAAACCGACGGTCCGCTTCACATACACGTCAACATCGAAGAGATTATGCTTGACGATAGCAAACGCGATGGATATCGGAAAAATCAGCACTGGTATGCCAAGAAAATTGACATGCACCTGTCCCAAGGGGAACGAGCCGAATAGAGCTTGCGAAGCGTACGCCAAGGCTGGCAAGGGAAACGCTAACATTGCGCCAAACAGCACGACCTTTGCCCGCTGCCTAGCGAGTGCACTGACTGGCCTCACAAAGTCCGCCAGAATCGAAATCAGCAGAAAGAAAACGCTAACCACCATGTAGATGACGATCAGTTTCCAATAAAACACGAAACCACTGGCTGGGTAGAGAGAAAGCATTGGCACCAAAAGGCAGGCAGAAAGCACGTACGGAATCGCAGAAAGGTGCCCGCGGCGTTCGATAAACGCTTTGGGCCTCGGAAAATAAAGCGACATATGCAACGTTGCCGCTGGGAACAAGGCGTTGGCCGCGATATATAGATAGGTCAACTCAAACGCGTTTGGTGTCGTCACGCTGGGCGCGAGCACGTAGTAGACGCTAAGGGAGTAGCACGCCAAGAAGAATGCCCAGCTGACGTGGCGATTAAACTTGAGCATGAAGACCACGAGCCCCAAGATGAGATATGAGATGCCTACCAGATAGAAGATGCCGTTAGTGGCATGGAAATCGGCCCAGGAAAATGCCATTGTCTGCACCGCGAGGCGCACCGGCTGATCACCGCGCCGGATGGTGTACTGGATGTCTACGCCTATGCCCTTTTCCTTCAAAGCACCATACAAGCCGATGAGCGTTTTCATGGGAATATCGTCGATCGCGACAACCTTGTCCGGATACCGTAAGCCGGCCTTGGATCCTGTCCAGTAATACTGACCTGCGCTGGTTACCACCATGCGATGATTTACCAGGAATCCGGGGAAAGGATCGCCAATCAACGGGACGCTGCGAAAGAGCGATAGCGTTATTATCCAAAGCGCCACAGACGTCATCAGCGCACAGACAAGCAATGCGCTCCTATCCCGCCTCGACATGTCGCGAAGTGCAGTGAACATGCTCATTATTGACGCAGACTCTGGGAACTCCGTCTACGGAGAATTCTCAACAGCAAGAAAACGCCAAGTCCGGCGATGGCGTAAGCGAATACATCCCCGTGCCGCGTATAAAACGTCCGGTCGCGTACTATCGCCACCCTGGCGCTTGCGTAGCCGGCCACAAAAGTTTCCTGTCGGTTTTCACTGACCGTCGCCATGACTCGACCGTATGGATCAATAAACCCGGAGACCCCCGTATTCAAAGATCGCACCACGGTAATGCCGTTCTCGACCGCCCGAAATACGTTAGCCGCGAAAAACTGAAAGGGCGCTGCCGTGTCCCCGAACCAGGCCTCGTTGCCTATGTTAACCACGATATTCGCGCCAGCCAGCGAAGTTTCACGCACGAGATCCGGGAAAAGTGTCTCCCAGCAGATTAACGCGGCAATCGGCTCTCCCTCCACTGTGAAGATCTTGATTTCTTCTCCGGGAATGAAGCTTCCTCTGCCCCGAGTGAACCGCTCCGGCCACGGAAACGAGTCTCTCATGGGAAGGTATTCCGCAAATGGCACCAGACGACGCTTGCGATATTCGCCTACCAGCAAACCATTTTCTGAAACCAGATAGGCCGCGTTGAACGAAAGCGCTGCCGCTCTTTCCTTAGCTGACTTGGGAAGACCCGCGCCGCCTACCAGCAGGTGGGTCTCAAACTCTTTAGCCAAGACCGAAACATCCCGGAAGGGGCCGAAACCCGTGAGGTAGCCGGGAACGGCGCTTTCGGGCCAAATTATCAGAGCCGGCGAGTTCCGCTCGACCGCCTCGCGAGTCAGTCGAACGTGTTTTTCCAAGTGTTGTCGATAAAGTGCTTTCTCCCACTTCAGGTCTTGAGGAATGTTGGCCTGAACAACAGCAATCGTCAGCGTGCCCGCGTTGCCCGGAGTAGAAAGCCTCCATATCCCGAATCCCAGCGACCCAGTCAATACGAGAACGACATATAACCACTCTCGTCTCGAGGGGCGCGTCGCGCGGACCAGATTTGCCCCGAGTGCATTGACCATCACGATCAGGAACGAAACCCCGTAGGGGCCAGTGACGCTTGAGATCTGCAGCACCACCGAATTCTGATACTGGCTGTAAGCGATAAGCGTAGGGACGGTGAGGAAGCCCGCGTGGGACCAGGCGAACTCCATCGTGACCCACAACGCCGGCGCAAGAAAAACCGCGGGTCCATCTCTACGAAAGTTAGCCAGCGCATAGATTCCGGCAAAAAAAGCCAGATACGCCCCGAAGTAGCTTGCGAGGAGCAGAAAATCATACCAGCGGACGCCGCCGACCTCGGTGATCCATCGGGCAGCGACGAGGAAAAAGCAGAGGCCTGCCGCATAGCCCAACAGGACGGCTCTCAGGACGGAGACGACACGAAGCGCGATTAAGAACGGAATCAGCGCCACCCACGCCAGCCACCCGTAACCCGTCCCTCCCATGCTGAGCGCCCAAAGCCAGGCAGACGCGAGCACTAGGATCAGCTGAAAGCTTATTCCGATTTGAAACAGGCGTTGGGGCTGCAAAAAAAACCCTCCACCGGAACCCCGATGGAGGGGCTTGATCGAACTCCACATGTTGTACGGCAGCTTTATCGGCTAAGGCCAGGGGGCATCCGAGGACACTAGTCTTGTGGAACTAGCTGTATCTCGGCGCTGATCACGCCCGCCCGGTTCACGAACTTCTTCACTTTTCGAATTTCGTAGTCACGACCGACGAAGTCAGCCACCAAT
>JBFJNS010000404.1:0-3217 GCA_041618055.1 Binatia bacterium | reverse complement strand
CCTTTACGATCAACAAGGCGCCCTCGGTAACGGTGGTGACTTTTGAGGCCGGGCCCTACATATATCGCGGAACGCCGTTTACGGCGACAGCCGTGGTGACAGGCGTGGGAGGGCTCAATGAGGCGGTCGCAGTAGTCTACAGCGGTGACTGCACCAACGTAACGGGGGCCAACGGCTGCACGGCGGCGGCCACGTATGCCGGCGGTCCGAACCACACCGGGAGCAGCGACAGCAAGAGCATCACGATCAACCAACGGCCAATCACGGTGACGGCGGACGCCAAAACGAAGTATAAGGGCGACCCCGATCCGGCGTTAACCTACCAGATTACTAACGGCTCACTCGTAAACGGTGACAGCTTCACCGGTGCCTTGACCCGAGTTGCCGACGAGGAAGTCGGGAGTTATGCGATTCTGCGGGGGACGCTCACGGCGGGCAACAACTACAGCCTAACGTATATCGGCGCGAACCTGACGATCATCTACAACTTCACCGGCTTCTTCCGGCCCATTGACAACCTCGGGATCATTAACATCGTCAAAGCCGGCAGCTCTGTGCCGATCAAGTTCAGCTTGAACGGGTACCAGGGGATGGCCATCTTTACTGCTACCTTCCCGGCATCGGCAAACATGGTTTGCAACGGCACGGCACCGACTGATTACGTGGACGAGGTAGCAACACCCGGAAGCAGCGGGTTAAGTTACGACCCGACGACGGACCAGTACAACTACGTGTGGAAAACGGAGGAGAGCTGGGGCAGTACTTGCAGGCGACTAGCTGTCAAGTTGAGCGACGGTAAGACTCACTACGCGGATTTCAAATTTAACAAATAACCGCGTAGCTGCCTCGGAAAAGGGCGGAGAGAAAACACTCTCCGCCCTTTTTTTTTGCGCCAATTTGACCGGGCCTTGATCAGTTCCGATATCAGCGTATCACTCGTTTGAGATTGTCATTTCCCTTCCCTCTTGGCGGAGCGCAACGCTTCGCTAAGTGGGTCCGGTATTTCTCCACGTCCGCATTGCTTCGTAAAGCTTTTTCAGCCAGGGGCGCATAATCAAAACGTGATGCATGTTCTCCGTGGACCGTTGGTGACGCGTCGGCTGTTGCCCGGTTGTATAGCAATTGCTAGAATCCCGTTGTGGATGTCGTCTTCGCGCCTTCGGCGTTTCGCCATGGATATACGAGACAAGATTTTTATGAGCTGTTGGCCGGGCGCTACCTCAAAATCCGAAGTCAGCGCGGACTCGATGATGTTTACGAATTGCTCGGTCGCAACCTGAGCGGAGACTACCTGCATATTGTTTATCGGGTGCTTGCAGATGCCCGGTTGCGCGTTTTTCACATCAGCCGCATGACCGGAAAGCAAAAACGACGTTACCAGAGGTATGAGAGATGAAGAAGCACAAAAAAGCTGTTCCTCCGTTACGGAAAAGAGCTAGCGATCAGGAAATTGTTCGCTGGACTCGAAGGCAGGACGTTTTCGATCGCTTGGAGACTGGAGTCTCAGAACTTGTAGAGGACCACGGCGACCTGGACCGGATCCTACAGGAGGCGCTGTTTCAGGACAATACGGCGCAGCTCAATATGCGGATTCCGCCAGCCATGAAAGCGGTCTTGAGCCGGCTAGCCCGCCAGCGTACGACCGATGCCACGACTCTTGCCCGCATGTGGCTCGCAGAGAGGCTGCAGCAGGAGCTAAAAACCTAGAACTGACTCGGCCGTTACCAGTCTGGTGTAGAGCTTCGCCGTTCTTGCGTGCAGTGCCGGGCTTCGCTTTTTTGATATTGTCATTTTCTCCTTTCGCTGTGTTGACCGCATCGGGTCCTGTCTTCCTCCACATCGGCATTTCTTCCGTAAGCCAAAGAGCTAGTCAGTCACTGGAAATATCTGGCAGTGATTAAAAGTTTTGGGTAACATCTGTCATAGTTTGTGTCATTTTGACATGTTCTTGTCATGACTGGCAGATTTCGCGCCATCCGTGTGCACCCACCGTCATAGCATCCTAATAAGATCTAAGTGCTTAACAAACAATAGCTTTTTGTGGTCCGACGTCTGTGAGGTTGGCCTGGTATGTTTATTGCCATTACGGAGCGAGTCATGACGTTGCGGTTATACTCAACAGAGGAGGAGGATGGGCAAGGGCTCGCCTCATCATCAAAGGAGTGAATCATGGTCTTGGACGCATCAGACGACAAAGAGTTATTTCGCCAGCTCGCCCTTCTCTCCAACGAGGTGAAGCAAATCCAGAAGACGCTCCAGACGCTTGACTCCCATGAGTCTCGGCTCAGAGGCGCCCTGGACGAATTGGCTCTGGAAAAGGATATTGTGATAGAGCAGACAAACCGCCTGGAAGCGATCGTCAAGGAAAGCGCCACCGCCGCGGTCGAAGATGCTGAGCGGGCGCGCGAGCTTGAGCAGATGTTCGAAACTGAGCAGGCTGCTCTGCAGAACCGAGTAGAGGATTTGGAGAAGACGATCCGAACGAAGGAGGCCGCCGTCAAAGACCTGCAGGAAGAGTTCAGCGCCAAACTGGAAGACCTCAACGGGCAGGTGAGAGAGAAAGAAAACCTTCTTCAGATTCGCAGTGTCATGGTCACGGATCTCAAGACCGCGTCGGAGTCCCTAAGCCGGCTCATCAGCGGTCTGGCATCAGCCGGCGAGTCGGCTAACGAACAGCAGGACAGTCCGCCGCTCGAAACCAAGGAGATGATAAGGGAGATCGAAGAACGCGCATCCATGGAGATCGAAAGGCTCAGGGGGGATATTCGCCAAAAGGAATTGGCGCTCGCGGCCAAAGCCGTGGAGCTGGATATAACCAAACAAAAAATGGGCGCTCGAATAGAGGACCTGGAAAAGGCTCTCGGAACCAAGAAGAAAAGAAAGTCGCCGCGCATAGTCTCTATGATTGCCGACATGGGTGTCAGGAGATTCATTTGAGTTGTGCAGTTGTCGTACCGCGAAAGCTTGTCAAGTTGAAGAGCCGGGAATTGGCGTCAGGCACGGCTGACGCCTTTTCTTCTTTTTTTCAGAGATGGCACCGCCGAACCACGGAGGGCGCGGAGAAAATCAAATAAAACTAGTGTGGTGTCCCCAACGCTTCTTTACATTTGGTTGCTCCACAGAGGCAGGCCTTCCGCCCGTGGTCAATAGGCCGATGCCTTGTAGGCCACCCCGCCAACCCCGTCGAGTGGATTTTCCCACGGTTGGGGCCTGACGG
>JBFJNS010000403.1:0-3234 GCA_041618055.1 Binatia bacterium | reverse complement strand
GCACCCATGAATGCGTCCTTAGATCGGGTCGGCTGCGGAAGCGAATTTCAGAAACAACTCCTTGCCTTCCGGAGCTTTCAGATTGACGGCAAAACTTCGCTTGTTGCGGTTGAGAAAATAAAAGGTGGCAAGTCCTGTCGGATTACTCCTCGACTGGTCTCCACCCCGCAACGGGTCCTCGATTTTGATCACATCAGCACCTAAATCGGCCAAGATGAGACCAGCGGTCGGACCCGCTACGATGTGACCCAGTTCCAAGACCCGCGTTCCTTCCAGCGGTAACTGACTCATTTAACCATTCCGCCTTTCACTGTCGCTCATTGCCTGCCGGAGGGTGAAACACCCGTATCAGAGTCTGCTCCGGTAATCCCGAGAGCAATCCTGCTGACCATTTTCGGACACGTGCTTAATCCTTCCCTACTTGCGGTAAAGATTCTCTACCAGTCCGCCACGGTCGATTTCCTTTAAAAAACTCAAGTCGATAAAATCTGCCGGTTTGAAGTTCTTGGCTTTGGGATCACTCTCTCGATCCAGAGCCGCCTGCAGTCCTTCTTCTCTCGGCACCGGAAGCTCTTCGAAAAGCTCCAAGTACTCCTCATAGAGAAAACGGGCGTTCTCGGCGCTGATCCCTCCCATTGTCTTTTGCAAGATGGGGATGGTGCCATCACGGTTGGTTTTGAAATAGTCGATAGCCTCGACGAACGCGCGCATGAATCTCGTGACCGTATCACGTTTTTGCTGCAGGTAGTTCCGCGTCACGGTGATGACGGGACCCAGGGAGACGGTTTTGAGGTCAACGGCGCTCGCGAGGACAATGGCACCGGATTTTTTTGCGGTAACGTACGCCAATCCCCCGATCACGCCCGCATCGAGCTTCCCGGCAATCAATGCGGCCGCTACTTGGGGATGCCCCCCAAGCTGTAAAATGGTGACGTCCTTATCAGCCCGTAAGCCGACCTTGCTGACCGCAATGCGCGCAAAGGAGTCGGCCTCAGAGCCGTACTGGGAAACTCCGAGCACCCGGCCCTTCAAATCCTCTAGCTTTCGGATGCCGGATTTTGGGTTCACCAGCACCTTTTGGCTTGAAACGTTCGTCGCCGCGGCAAGAATGGCGATTTCCGCTCCCCGCATTCGCGCCCGCATGGCCGCCGTGGAACCCACGAGGGCAAAATCCACATCGCCGGCAATCAGCGACTGAACCAACCTCGGACTACCGGTTAGAAGTATGACATCCGCGTCCAAACCATGCTTGGCGAAGATGCCGGTGTCTTTTGCGATCCAGGGCGCCGAGAGACCCGGCGCGGGAGAGACCACGCCAATGCGGATCTTTTCTGCAGCCACCACTCCACTCACCATGGAAAGGACGAAACATAACAGTACTGACATCCACCATTTGGTCATCGTTCCCTCCCTTCATACACCTATTTGGGCTGCCGCCAATATTTCACTCGCTTCGGCCAATACTTGGAAAATACGGGGATCGCATACAAGCGGACTCGTTCAAGGGCACCTTGTGTTCCAGTCAGGCTAAAAAGTCAAGCCTTAAACTTCGCGCTCAAGAGCCGATACTGAATCAGCGAGCGTTCATCACGACCTAGAGGCCGCGTGTGCTTTCGGCAAATAAATCCTCGACGGTCGTCTTCTGATTGGTCAGACCCTGTTCAAGGGAGAAGTCGATCAAGGTTTGTAGCATCGCATGGTTTGCCTTGACCCCATACGGGAACGGGTCGTCGCCGAACATATCTTGGGTCATGGCGAGGTACTCCCGGCCGAAAAAGAGCGCCGTGGGGATACTGTCCAACAACTGCTCTCGCGCCAGGTGTTTCGCTTTTACGAAAGCGTTGTACAGATTGAAGGCAACCCAAGGATATTGGCGATGAATGGCGCCGCGAATGATGTAAGCGTGGTTAACAGGAAGGAAACCATGCGCCTTGAAGAACCTGACTCCCTCGGCCATTCGGTCGGGAAACAAGGGCTTGACTTTGGTCCAATCCCCTTCAGAACCAGGAATGCGATGCGACCGGCTGACGACGTTGGGCATGCTAAGCCATGGGCTGCCAATCGCCGCGGCGTCCAGTTCTTGGCTCACCAACATTGATTTCAGACTCTTGTCGAGCGCGATCCGTTGAAACGAAATACCGGGCGGTGGCGTGAATCCCGTCGCTCCGCCGTGGCTCAACTCTTCGCTTCGCTCCATAAACCAGTGAACTTTAAACTGCGACACGCCGAAGTCGTGTTCGAGTATACCGCGAGTCCACAATGCCGCCGTTTGTTGGTATTCCCCGACACCAAATCGTTTGCCGACAAGGTCCGCCGGGGCTTGGATCCCTGAATCCACGTGATAGGAGACCTCGGTGTGAAACAGGCGCCGGCTGGGAAAGACAGGGACTGCGATCATGTCGATGCCCCTTTCGCGCCCAATAAGATAAGAGGACATGGACATCTCTGCGACGTCGAATTCCTGATACTTGAGTTGCCGCCAGAAGGTCTCTGACGGGGACGAGTAAGTGGGAATGATCTCTATGCCTTCCGGATGAATCGTACCATCCATCAAAGGTTGAATCCGTTCATTAAAAGCGGAAATAAAGCTGAGTGTCAATTTCGCCATGGCTTCTCCTGAGTGTTTTTGATTACTCGCGACGATTTCCCAACCGGCTGACGTAGAATTCCCAACTGCGCGCCGGGAAACGCTGATCGGCCCGGAATGTCTCTAGCTCCTGGTCCGTCAGGTAATTCGCCTCACCGTGGAGTGAAGCGAGGTGGGCGAGTTCGCACAGGAAGCTAAGTTGTATGCTTCGCTGCACGGCCTGCTCCACACTTTCTCCGACCACCGTGTCGCCATGGGCGCGCATCAAGACCACCGAATGGTTTTGCAGGGCGGCTGCCAGAGCCTCGCCGCGCTCACGCGTATTGACAAGTCCTGCGGCCCCGTAAATGGGCGGGCCTTGCGCCGAAAGGAACTTGCCATAGTGGTGCGCAGGCCGAAGCCTTTTCGGCAGCACGCTAAAAAGCGTGCTCCACTTCGAATGGGTATGACAAACGCTTGTCACGTCCGGCCGGGCGCGCATGACGCAGGCATGAATCGGCCATTCATTGGGCGGTGGCCTTGTGCCTCCCAAATAGCTGCCATTAAAATCAAGCATGATGAGGCGATCGACCGTAGCGCAGCCAGGGCTTACATTGGCAATTGTGAGAAAGGCCGATGCGCCGGGGATGCGCGCGCTCACATGTCCG
>JBFJNS010000402.1:0-3235 GCA_041618055.1 Binatia bacterium | reverse complement strand
CGCTCGGCCCGCAAGCCCTACAACCGATGAGCAAGGGGGTCGGGGGTCCTGGCCCAAAGACTCCCGACCTCTTGGCTGCCCGCTCCTGGTCATGTGCGTGTTTGTCCGAATGGTTTTAATTTATAGGAGGAGATCATGGCTATCCTAAGAAGTCTGAAAGAGCGATGTGATCCGAGGTTGGCAGCGCTCATCGTCGTCGATGTGCAAAACGACTTCGTCAGTCCCCAGGGTAGTGCGGGCAAGAGAGGAGAGGATGTGAGCGCTGCGGTGGCTATGATCCCTAATCTCGTCCGCTTGATCGATGAAGCACGGCGGGTGGGCCTTACCACGGTCTACATCAAGACGACCCACAGCGAGTGGACCGATACTCCATCGTGGATCTATCGAAGTTCCCAAAAAGGCGGTTTGAGCACCTGCCGTGAGGACACATGGGGCGCAGAATTCTACGCTGGCATTGCACCTCTACCGACTGAGAGGGTGGTGATCAAGCATCGCTATAGCGCTTTTATCAACACCGATCTCAATACGGTGCTGAAGGCACGAGATATTCAAAGCGTTCTGGTCTGCGGCGTTGCCACCAACGTCTGCGTCGAAACCAGCGCAAGGGATGCCTACATGTATGATTATTACGTAACCGTGGTCGACGACTGCTCGGCCGCATACGATGCCAAGCTGCACATGAACACGCTCGAGAACATGCGCCGGCACTTTGGGATGGTGGCCTCTTCGGGAGAGCTTATCGAGTCCTGGAAAGATCTGCCGTCGAGACAGGCGCCAGGCCTGTGATCTGAGGTTAAGCCTTGAGTCCGAATTCCGCAGTGGAAAGGTTGCTTGAGGAGTTAAAACCGCGCGCTTGGGTGTCTGCGCCACTCCAGGCTTTTCCAAGGCTCGGCCCGTAGCGTGTCTGCAACTGGGGAATCGGGTTGCAACGAAAAAAGTTTGTGCCAAGCGAGATCGCCAAGCAGCCCTTTTGATTCGCTACTTCATGAGGGCAGCATTAATCTGATCGAGAAGCTCAATAGGAGGCTGCAGTTCTTCCTGGGTCAGTTCGGCCAGCGGTGTGTCGCAGAGGTCTAACTCTTGGGCAAACTCCAGGCGCTTTGGATTGTAGTAGATAAGTCCGGTCAAGAACTTCCCTTCAGCGACGGCCCCGTGAATCGCCGCGATCGCTTGCGATTTGCTTGTGGGGTCGTAATTCTTGCTCAGTTTGTGCAGGACAATGTGCGAACCATCGTGGAGCGTAACTTTCTGATCGGTCCCCTCGTCATAGTCCACTTCGATGTTTTCGTACGCAGGAATGAAGTCAACATCGTGAAGCGGATCAAGGTGGCCCTTGACGTATTTGAGGCTTTTCGTTGAACCTTCATGATTGTTAAAGGTCACGCATGGACTGATCACATCCAAGATGGCGCTTCCCTTGTGAGCGATCGCGCCCTGGATGAGAGGAGCGAGCTGTTTGCGGTCGCCGGAAAAACTGCGGGCCACATAGGTCGCCCCCAGGGTGATCGCTAGCTCGGCGATGTCGATGGCTGGAATATCGTTGACTTTACCGCCTTTCATCACCGAACCGACGTCGGCAGTGGCGGAGAACTGGCCTTTAGTCAAGCCGTATACGCCGTTGTTTTCGATAATATAGGTGATATTCACGTTGCGCCGCATCATGTGGCAGAAGTTGCCCAAGCCGATAGCGGAAGTGTCGCCGTCGCCGGATACACCGATGGGCATGAGGGTGTGATTGGCGAGATTGGCGCCGGTGGCAACCGCCGACATCCTGCCGTGAACGGCATTGAAGCCGAACGACTGGCTCAAAAAATAAGCGGGGGTTTTCGATGAGCAGCCGATGCCGCTCATTTTGATAACCTTGCGCGGGTCGATGCTGCTGTCAAAATAGGCACGCATGACGGACGCGGAGATGGCGTCATGACCGCAACCTCGACACATTGTCGAAGGCGCTCCTTCATAGTCCTTTTCCGATAAATTGATACGATTGAGTTTTGCTTCTGCCATAGTCTGATCCTGAGATTGCGTTAGCTACTTATCAATACCATTACGCCGCCGCCGACTGTTTCGCGGCAAAGATTTGCTTCACCACTTCCCCGGCGGTCACCGGCAGACCGTTGTAAACCAACACACTGACAATCCTGGTCCCCAACTCCGGATGTTCATCCTTGATGATCGCCGCCATCTGACCGTCGCGATTCTGCTCGACGAGATAAACGGTGTCATGCTCCGCCAGAAATTCGCTGACCTCTTTGGGCAGTGGCAGGGCGCGAATCAACATATGGTTGGTTTTTAGCCCCGCCGCCTTGAGTCGATCTCGCGCCTCGCGCACCGGCTCGTAGCTGGAGCCGTAGCAGATGATACCGGTTTTGACGCCTCTCTCCCTCTCGATGATCGGCTTGGGTACCCAGTTGCGGGCGGTGTCGTGCTTCTTCCTAAGCCGATCGAGAATATACTTGTAGTCATGTTCATCTTCGGAATATCTGGCATCGGCGTCGTGACCGGAACCACGGGTAAAATAAGACGCTAATCGGTGTTGATTTCCCGGCGCGGTACGGTAGGGGATGCCGTCCCCGTCCTGGTCGAAATAGCGACGAAACTTCTTGCCGGCTTTGCTCCATTCCTCGAGCTGCTCGGCACTCAGCCGCTTACCCAGGTCAAACGATTCTTTTTGCAGTTTGAGCGGTTCTGAAGACCAGAAATTCATTCCCAGGTCGAGATCCGTTGCGACGAAAACGGGGGTCTGAAAACGGTCCGCAAAATCGAAACTTTTCCGAGCGAAATCAAAACATGAGTTCATGTCGTGGGGAATCAAGACGATGTGGCGAGTGTCGCCATGAGAGGCGCCGTACATCAACGACATATCCGATTGTTGTGTCCTGGTAGGAAGGCCGGTGGATGGACCCCCGCGTTGGACAATAACGAATACGCAGGGAACCTCCGCATAGTAAGCCAGGCCGATCGATTCATTCATCAGAGAGAGCCCCGGCCCGGAGGTCGAGGTCAACGCCCGAGCGCCGGCCCACCCGGCGCCGACGATCATACTTGCCGATGCAATCTCGTCTTCCGCCTGGACAATCGCGTACATCTTTTTGCCATCTTTGGGTTTGCGTAGCCGGGGCAGGTAGTATTCCAGCCCCTCTGCGAGGGAGCTGGAAGGCGTAATGGGATACCAGCAGATAACGGAAACGCCGCCGTAGATCGCTCCCAATGCGGCCGCGCTGTTGCCGTCGGT
>JBFJNS010000401.1:0-3243 GCA_041618055.1 Binatia bacterium | reverse complement strand
GGTCGGCGGGAAGCCGGCTTTGATTTCCGGGAAACCAAAGCGAGCATCGTCCGCGGCGATGGTGAAATCGCTCTGCACGGCCACGCCACAACCAAATCCGTGCGCTTTCCCCTGAACCAGAGCCACGCTGATGCCGGAGAACGAGGCCAGCGCCTGATTGGCCTCGACAATCTGCGCAAGCACCTGACTCCAGTCCGCCGCATTCTTTGGTTGAACGGTGCCGGGATCGCGTCCGGCGCAGAAGTTTCCTCCCTCCCCGCGCAGGACCAATATGCGAGCGCTGCCTTGGGCACTGGTGCGGCGGAGCGCCTCCACTATGGCTGCCATCATTTCGGGATCAACGGAGTTTTCCCGGTCGGGCCGGTTTAGCGTCAGCGTTGCGACGGCATCATGTTCGGTGAGCGATATTTTTTGCGTGGCCATTTCAGTCCCTCGATTTCTTTCTATGATTGCGCTCAATTGTTGCGGAGAACTTCCTGTAACTGGGGCGACCTCTAACACTTACAGGGAAATCGGTCAAACCAGACTGTTCGCCCTGCCCGTTCATCCCACTGCCCCTCTTTAGCATCAGCGAGAAGCCAGCCGTCCCACTGAACCCGGACTCCGCAGTTGCGGATACGGCGTGTGCCGAGCCTGGGGTGAGTCTGGATTGGCGAATACAACCAAGCGCAAAGTTTCGCACTCCATGTTGCGAGTTGGCAAGCTGTCGCCCCGGCTTTGAGGTTGCTCCCTTATGCACCGGCCATGGTTGTCCGCTCATCTATGAAAGCTTTGTCAAGATGGCTGTGATTTCGCAATCTGTTTTTCTCTATGATTGCCCTAAGTAAACCTCTGCGTTTGGTCCGTCACCGGCTACTGCCCGCTTCCATTGAACCGCAGGAGCATTGCTTTTGGACTGCAAGGATCTACCTTGAGCGGTGATCTCTCCAACGGATTTCAAATACGGCAGACTAGCGATTTCGACCCGTCGTTTTAACCAGCCGCATATGATTCCGTTGGCCCGCCCGGAAGTCGGGGTGACTGCGCCGGCAATTCCAGCACTCGGTAAACTGTCCTTCCACCTCTTCTCCGCAGCCATCACAATGCCATGGTGTTTTCACTGACTCCAGGGGGGAAAGGGTTTTCTTGATTATCGCTTCAGCCTCGGCGGCTCTGTCATCATCCAAGATCCATAGTTCCGGCCAGCACTCAATGGGTGGGATCTCGCCAGCTGCGGTGGAAAGGTCAAGGTTCCGCGTCACGCAGTCAATGCCGAAGGTAGCAAGCACGTTTCTCATGTGGCCCGCCATTAGCGGATCTTTTGCCGAATAAACTTTCTTCATGCCCTCACAGTGCCCTCGTTAACTTACCCGCGCCTTAGCGTGCTTTCCCGCAACTTGAGCGCTGTTCCAAGCCAGAGCGCGCGATCAAGATGATCGCCAAGACTCGCGCCTGTTGACGGATGAATCAACACGGTCAGCCCTTCGCGATGAAGCATAAGCCAAGGGACAACGGATCCGAACTCCGATGGCGCGAACACCGCTTGATACATGGATTTGGGGTGCGGTCCCACCGGCTCATCGTGCCAGCTCCCGAGCTGGACGTGGAATTTCGCAGCGAGGCTGGCTCGTAGCCGTTTCGCCGCCTCGCGCGTCTCCGGATCGTAGTAAATATGCGCGTGATAATCTTTGATATCTCGTTCGTCCATAAAATGCGCTGGCCGCAGCCGGCAGCTATTTTTTATCAAATCAATGGGAGAGAACCAAACGGAAGGATCGGAAAGGATGTGCTTGGGCGCGCGCCCACAGGCCTAGTTGCAAGTTTCAGCGCGAGGGTGACAGTTTGGTTAACAGAATTATTAAATCCGTTATCCCAGGTCGGCTTACCGGCTCGGTTCCGGAGCGACCTCGTCGGGGAACAAGTACTCTTCGCCTGCCGGTCCGAAGTTCACAAGAATGAGTTTTCGTCCCATGTTTTCCACGGCGCGTACGAATGTGCCTTCCCGCGGCAGGAACACTCCGGTCTTCTGCGAGCGAATCGGCTTGACGACCTTGAGCAAATCCCCTGGTCTCAAGGTTTCTTGTTCGGAGTTACCCATATTTGCCTTGCTCTTTTTCGCCTCCCGTCGGCGTCTAATTTTAATTATCGGCATGGCCCCCTTGTCTTTTACCGCTCGGGGTCCAATCATTAGACGCCAGAAACGGCTTTTCTTGTTCACAATCTATAACGGTCTTCTATATTATTATAAACGCTAACCCTTGCTTGTGGCAAAAACTTTCTCAAGCCGTACCGGAGCGAGGATCTAAACACTGTTTCAAAGCGACGCGGCTTCCTGGAAGACACAATTGCTTAGATCGCATTCTTACAGGCCGGACAGCGGGCAACATGAGGCGAGTCGATCAACTGCGCAGACCAGACGTTACAGTCGAGTCGAAAACGCAACGACGGCCCTCAACATTCGGCTGCGAGGAAGCAGGGCTGGCAGCAAGCACACTCCATTTACTTATGCAAAAAAGAGCGACAGCGCTTGCTCAGGGGTGTTTTGGAGGATGAAACGGCCGAAAAATCCTCTTCCCGGAAGTCCTAACGCAACGCATTTGGCGGTGATCGCAACCCCAGGGACACAGCGACTAACGAAATTTCCCGGCCCATGGTGGGCTCAGATGCCTTCACCCGATCCCACGCGGCCTTGTCGTAACCATAGCAACTCCACACCACGGCCCAAGCACGAGCAGACAAGCTTTCCAACCCCGCCGAATTACGGAGGTAAAGCCCTATTTCCCGCCGTACAGCTTGTCGAAGAACCCTTCCTTATCCAGTCTGTCTAGCCAGGTGGTATCAATGAGATCTTCGGCTTTGACGGATGCGGCTTTGGGGTTTTGTTCAGCGACGTATTTGATGACGGTTCGGGTTCCCTCAATGCTCGGATACGGTTTGCGGTCGAGTTCCTCGAGGGCCTCGTCGTAAAAATCTTCCGCGGCCTCCGGGCTTGCGAGTCTTAAATTCCTGGCGATGACTTGTTTGACGCCCTCTTTGTTCTCCTTGTTGAATATGTACCCGTAGGCTTCGACCACGGCGCGCACCACGCCATCAACGGTCTTGGGATGCGCCGCGGCGAAGTCCCTTTTCATGGACAGGCCCGTGTTCTGGTACGGAACTTTGGATTTTTGCATATTGAGCAGCGAATAAAAACCCTTCGAGGTCATGACCTTTGTCGCCACCCGCTGCAGCATCGCGGCATCGATAGCCTTTGCTTCTAATGCG
>JBFJNS010000400.1:0-3244 GCA_041618055.1 Binatia bacterium | reverse complement strand
TCGAGACAATGGAAAAAATTGAAATATTTGAGGATCGATCTAATGGACAAGCCCAACGGGACACGGCAAAGGGAAGCCAGGTTATAGCTCTCTCTAGTCGCCATCAGGAAGGCGATCAACCATCGGAGCAAGAAGCGCAACAGCGCGAGCGACTAGCTTTGTTGGGTATTTCGGCCGTTGTCTTCGCCCACGAAGTCGGCAATCCCCTCCAAGCCATTTTTAGCTTCCTTGAGTTTATCGAGACTGAATTCAAAAGAAGGGGAATCGTCGACCCCTTTTTGAGGTCCACGATCAAGAATGCGATGCGTGAAACGGATAGATTATGCGAGTTGCTTTGGGATTTTCGCTCGCTCGCGAAAGCGCAAGATCTCGACCTGCAACTTTCTGAACTTCCGCAGATCATAGAAGGCGTCCTGGGTCTCCAAAAGGTAGGGCATCGGGCTGCCGGCGTTACCGTCGAACTGGGGTACCAGAGTCACCTGCCCCCCGTTATGCTGGACGCAGCCAAGATCACGCAGGTAATATTAAATCTTTGCAAAAACGCCGTCGAAGCGATGCCTAACGGAGGGTGCTTATCGATCAGAGTGTATTCTTCGGGTCCGATGATCGTTATGGAAATCGCCGATAGCGGCGTCGGCATTCCTGGTGGCGTCGATGTTTACCAATTATTCAAGACCACAAAGTCGGGCGGCAGCGGATTGGGACTTCCCGTCGTGCAACAGATTATCACCGCTCATAAGGGTACGATAAGTTACACCTCCGAACTTGGACGCGGCACTACGTTTAGGGTCATTTTGCCGGCAGATAATCGGTTATGAAGTCCTATTTGAATCGCGTTGAGGATCGTAAGGGGGGTGTGGAACTGCAGCGCGGGGTGGTGGACTAAAACGTCACATAACGTACCCAGGAGGTAACAATGACGATCAATTATCTTGCAAAGGAATTACCCCTCATTGGCTTCTTGGCGCAAGAATCCTTGAGCGGTGTTGCGGCGATGGTGAAAGAGGTCTTCACGAGAACTCGTGTTAATGGAGACGAAAGAGACAAGATCAGCTACTGGCAGCTCGTCTTTTTGCAGAGTAAAGCCAACGGCTGTTCCTATCGTGGCGGGGAACTCCCCCATAGGAAGTGGCAATGGCCCAGGGATACTTGGTTTCAGGAGCAGCTGAGTCATCACCTCAAAGCTCTCGAATTCGCCGAACACCAAGCGAAGAACTAAAGGCGTACGCGATGAGCGCGCCTCCGGTTAGTAAGACCGGCTCGCTATTGATCCGAGCCTCAGGACGAGAGAACCGACAGGCCATGTACGCTAAGACGAGGAATACGCTGAGGTATTTGAGTTTTGATTCACCGATTACCGATATTCTCTACTCGGGCCGCAATGGGCATGCGGTAGCGTCTGCGTGCCAACGCGATAATTCTTTTCAGGATTGTTCAATATTAGACAGCAATTCCTGCTGAATCAGCGCAGCCTGACAAGTAAAAGACTCTGATGGGTGAACCGGAGCGTAAGCCTTTCCTGGAAGAATGAAGGCAATATGGCGCTTCATGCGGTTGATGTCCGAAACGGCGTGATCCAAGGGTGAGTCGGCAGTACAAACGCGTGGACAACAGGCGTTTTTTTCTGATCGAAGCCCGTTCCGCGAAACAGGCGTGGGCAAAGGCCGGCCCCGCGTCGGGAGCGGTTGGCAGCGCCGTTTGCATTTGCTGCGGCCATCGCCGTTGTAGCGCTTGTGAAGAATGCTCCGTCTCAAAACAATACTCGGATTATTGGATTTGTCACGGCTGCGGGGAGTTAACCCGGCGTGTTCAAAATGTCGCATTTAAGGGAGGTGTCTAATGGATTGGGAGAAAATTAAACTAGGCTCGTGGGGTGCCGTCGGCGGCGCGCTCGTAACCATGTATGTCGGTTTCAACTTTGGCGGATGGATGACCAACGGTAGCGCCGAAGCGATTGCGAAGGAGACCGCTGCCACTGCGGTGGCCGAGCGTCTGGGGACGATTTGCGTGGCGCAGTTCAACCAGGACACGGCGAAGAGCCAGAAACTCATCGAAATGAAGGACAAAGACCCTTGGGAGATCGGCCGCTATATAGACAAGCAGAGTTGGGCGATCATGCCGGGCGACGACAAGCCCGAAAGCGGGGTTGCGGATTCCTGTGCCAAACAGCTGTCGACGAAGAGCTAACCCTCATCCGACATTTTTTCGGACCGGCTCAGGCCCGCGCGCCCTTCCGCGGTGGGTAAATTGACAGTGCCTTGAGGGCCACGAGGCCACCTGGGGTGATGTTTCAGACAGCCGGGGCCTGCACGCAACCCGTATGCTCGCGTGCCCACGGCTTGCGGTCTTGCCGACCTCGCCGGTGAGCTGTTTTCCGGGAGTTCTTATCGGATCAAGGCTGATCGCTCTGCGTGGGTGCAGTTCTAGTGAGGACTTAGTACGGTGACCCGACGATAGGGACTCCGGAAAGGAGGTATGCGATGGGCGACAAAGGGAAGAAGGATAAAGACAAGGCTCGGAAGCAGAAGATCGTGAAGCAAAAGCAATCTGCCCAAAAAGCGCAAGAGAAAGTTGCAATAAAAACCCCTTTGCAGAAAGCGCAGTGACATGGCGGCTTTGCATAGAGTCGCGAGGGGGTGTGCGCGCGGTGCGCTCGACCCCGCCACTCTAAACAATCTTTTGTGATCTTGCTCCTGTCCTCGTGATTCACGATGAGAGTTGACGCGCCGGCCGCCGTTGCGCTGCTTGTTCTAAGGAAGAACAGGGACAGGTTACTTTTGCGTTTCCTTGCTTCCGGTGCCGGGGGTCCGGAGATGGATACAGAGCCTGAGGCTCCAATGCGGACTGGCTCCCCTGCGTAATTGCTTACACTGTCTCACATGGCCACGAGGAGTATGCTACGGAAAGCACTCCTGTGGAGCCTGCGTATACGCCCCGAGCGGCTCAATAATTCTTTTCAAAACCGTCCAAAAGTGGACAGCAACCCCTGTCGAGTCAGGGTAGGTTAAAAGTAGTTA
The DNA here is from genome assembly GCA_041618055.1 of Binatia bacterium. Lineage (GTDB taxonomy): Bacteria > Desulfobacterota > Binatia > UBA9968 > UBA9968 > JBFJNS01. Next base: position 227 of record JBFJNS010000400.1, on the reverse strand, counting down.
AGGCGAAGGGTTTCGAGAGACGACTGGCAACCGTAGGTTAACCAGTCTGGTACTTTGACCGGAGCCACTCAAGTGCGTTACCCGTGGCCGTCCGGGCTGTAGCCGAAACCGAAATCGTCCGACATAGAAAGTTCAGGTAACCATGAAAATATCGATTGGTAGCTCTGTAAACTGGAAAATTCCGAGCTTGTCCAGTCTGTGGAGCGCCAAAACGCCGCAGGAAGCCG
>JBFJNS010000399.1:0-3250 GCA_041618055.1 Binatia bacterium | reverse complement strand
TGAGGGTGATATCGACCGCAAGCTAAAAAAACTTATCAAGGATTATGGCGAGATTGATCTCTATTCCCGTCAGAGCCCGGTCAATCTGAAAACCGCGGTTGTCGGGGCGTTTCTGCTTCTAATTGCCATCTTTTCGGGGTTCTATCTTTTTTCCGCACCAAAGGATGCTGTCTCGTCGCGTCCTGTCTCCGGCGCCGAAAACAAGATGGACTCTAGCCAGGTTGATGCCGATGTCCGAAATCACCGGACGCGTGCGGGGGTGAAGCCAACCAAGAGTGCGGGCGATGGGGCCGTTGAAATCCCTCGGTCAGCCGAGGCTAATGAACTCGATCCTATTCCCAACCAGGATATGTTGAAGAAAATAACTAAGGAAAGAAGGCTGGGCGACTAAAATGAAGAACGATTTGCATAACCTCACGGAGGACATCTCTCGTCTGTACGAGGAGATCACCCATAAGACCGAATCGCTGGGGCAGATCGACAGCATCACGCGACTCTACGACGAACTGCAAGCGCAGTTGCAGGGCATTTCCATGGATGAGGTTGATCTCCTTCAGACCCAGATCAAGTCAACCTTGGAGCAAATGGTCGGGATCAGCAAAAGTCTGGCGGTGATCAAGACATTGAAAGTGACTCTTAACGGTCACGATGACCTCGCCGATCAGACCAAGAAAATTCAGGGGAGCAATAACAATCGCTGATCTTGGGAAGCTCGCTAATGCGCTGACCCCTTTTCGAGTCCATAATCATGCAGGGAAACCTCTCACAAATCAGCCTTAATGACATTCTTCTTCTTGCCACCGGCGGTAGAAAGTCGGGTGTTCTCAAACTCACCAGAGGCAAGGAGACGGTGGAAGTCTATTTTGTCGATGGCAAGATAATCCACGCGACCTGTCCAATAGGCGAGGGGGAAAAAGCCTTGCTCTATCCGGTGACGTGGGGGGAAGGAACTTTCGCGCTGCTTCCGAACGGCACCCCGCCGGCGACAACCATCAACAAATCATCCACCGAGATTCTGGATGAAGTCAAAGCCATGACCCGGGAGTGGGAAACCATCCTCGAGGTCATCCCGTCGGGAAGAACGGTTTTCGCCATTGCCGACTTGGGAGACAACCAAACAGGTCCCGTAACCGTACCACACGTTGGCTGGCGGGTGCTGAGCAAAATCGATGGCCATCGTACAGTTCAAGAAATCGCCGAAATGCTTCGCATCCCTTACGCTTACACGGCGAAAGTCATCTTCAATCTTTACAAATCAGCACTTGTCGAGATCGTCTCATCACACTCGATCGCAGCGTCGGACATTGTTCCCCACGCAATCCTGGACCGCGTGAAATCCGGCCTAACCGAGGTCATCGGTCCAATGGCACCCATCGTCGTCCGCGATCAGATCGAAGCACTGGGAGAAACGGAAGAGCATTTCCCCGAATCCAAGCTTGACGAACTTATTGAACTCGTCAGCAGCGAAATTACTGATCCGAAGCTCAAGACCAGGTTCGTACAGTCCACTTACCACGAGATTTCAAATTTCAAGCGCCTTTGACCGCAGCAAAACTGCCGGGAGGAACTATGCCTCAAGACTCCATCTCCGTCGACAACTCTAAGATGGCCAACCCCATTGACTTGCCGTGGCAAGGGTTTGGGCTCAAATGGAAGATCGGTATCGCGCTGAGCGGGCTTCTCCTTGTTCTGGGACTGCTCGTCATCGGCATCGTTTATTATCTGACTGGGAACGCGTTGCAACGGCAGGCAGAATTGCGCGCTTCGGCTATCGCCACCAACCTCAGCGACGCAGCTGCGGGTTATGTCTCCCGACGGAGCACCTTGGAGCTCGATGCGCTCATCGCCAAGTACGGGCGACTTGACGGTGTTGCCTATGCCTATATCCAGGACGGCAAAGGTGAAGTCGTCGCCACCAGCGTCCAGCCCTTTCCGGGTGAATTGAAAGAGCCTCAGACAGCAGACAAGCGGACGGCAGTTTCCCGAATGACGAAACTTCGCGGCAGAGCAACTTACGAAACTCGCGTTCCCCTTCTCGAAGGCCAACTGGGGACCGTTCACGTCGGTCTCTGGGCCGATACCATCCAGCAGGAGGTGCGCGACACGATTCTGCCAATCATAGCATTGATCGCTGTGTGCCTTGCGGCAGGTATCGTACTTTCGCTGGTGATCGCTGGCAACGCCATTCGACCGATTTTACAGCTGAAGGCAAACGCTGATGAAATCAGCCGCGGACACCTGGATTCTCCGGTATCGGTGCACTCGAATGATGAGGTTGGGGAACTGGCCCGCTCCCTCGAGCGGATGCGAGCCAGCCTTAAGGCTGCTATGGTGCGATTGAACAGGGAATAGATTCGCTTTCATCAATCGTCCGGTCAACAAAAGGAGAACAACGCCATGAAAGATCTTGCGCCATTATTCACTCGATCGGTTTGCGGAATGGTTGTGTTTGCGCTCAGTTTAGTCACGGCGCCGACAGCCGGACGAGCCGCCGAAGGCGGGCGCACCCAGTCTCTCAAAAAGATCGTCATTGGCTACAGCGCTATTTCGCCGAGCCAGTCCCCCGCGTGGGTTGCCCATGATCAGGGATTCTTTCGCAAGTATGGGCTTGATACCCAGCTCATCTTCATCGAAGGCGGCAGCCGCACCGTACAGACTCTCATCTCCGGTGACGTCATTGCGGCCCAGGTCGCGGGCTCCTCCGTTCTCCAGAGTAATCTCCAGGGTTCCGGTGTTGTTCTTATCGCTGGCTTTCTGAATACCATGGACTATAAGTTGGTCGTCTCGCGCGACATCACACGCCCGGATCAGCTCAAAGGCAAGGCCATGGCCGTCAGCCGCATCGGCTCTTCTTCGGATTTTGCCACTCGCTATGCGCTGGAGAAGTATGGCCTCACACCCGATAAAGATGTCACTATTCTGCAGATCGGTAGCCAACCGGCCCGTTTCTCGGCTCTTGAAGCCGGTAAGATTCAGGGCGCCATGATCACCGTCCCGCTCACGGGGAAAGCCGAGAAGTTGGGTCTGAACGTGCTAGCCGACCTGCAAATGCTCGGACTTGAGTATCAGCACACGGGTCTGGCCGTCAATCAGAAACTCATCAAGTCACAGCCGGATCTCGTGCGCGACGTTCTCAAAGCTTTTGTCGAAGCCGTCCACTACATGAAGACCCATCGTCGAGAATCAATGGCGATACTAGCGAAATATCTTAAGACCGATGATCTGGATGCCCTCGAGGATGCCTACGACT
>JBFJNS010000398.1:0-3253 GCA_041618055.1 Binatia bacterium | reverse complement strand
GGCTCGAATGTATATGAAACAGGCTTCTTGTTCCAATGAGGTCGACGTCGGCATGGCGAGGTGTTTTTGAAGACTCTTCGTGACCATCCGGAAGCGAAGCGTTCATGAGGACCGGGTTTTGCGCTAAAAGACTTTGCAGTCAAGTGCCGGCCTGTGTGCGGCCTGGTTTCACTGGTTCCTTGACAATCCGCCAGCTTGAATATAACCAAGACAAAGTTAAGTAACATTAAAGCCACTTGGTACGAACGTGATTCCTGGCCGGCGACGGCGGAATCGTTCGGAATTTGACAAAAGAGGGAGGTTTACATGGCAGACGACAAACAAAACGAAAAGTGGTTGGAGGGAAAGAGCGCGCTCTTCAAATCGCGAGCCGAGCGGGTCAGGGCTGACATCGCACGGCGCAAAGCAGGGCGCAAAGCGATTAAAGCCGAAGACGTCAAACTTGAGTGGGAAGCTCAGAACGGCGTGTGGATGGGACCACTGGTTTCACAGGAGCTCGGGTTTGAGAATCGTATCATCGAGGTCGATTGTCATATCTATCCCCCCCATTCGCACTCGATAACGCATAAGCATAACGAGGCGATCATCATTGTGCTGCGCGGTCAGGGATACAGCCTACTGGATGATGAGCGCGTAGATTGGAAGGCGGGCGACACGATGTATATTGGCCAGGGAGTCTGGCATCAGCATCATGTAACGAGCGACGAGCCGGCGATGGTTTTCGCCATCAAACCGCTGCCGATTCAGGAATACATGGGCGAGCTCAATATCATCTACAAGGGCGATTCCCCCAAGATCAATGTTGAGTATAAACCGGGGACCTTTCCGGAGGAATTCGCCAAGATCGGCAAGAAGTCATAGAGATTGCGATTCACAGGCGGGCGCGAGCAGCGCCGCCTGCGCATATCAGACATAGCAGGCGGTGCGGGCGAATTTGGTCGATTGCCCACTGCATAGCTTTCGCGCGCCCAAGTGCATCAAGTTTGCCGGGAGACCAACGAAATGCATCCTTGGGGTCGAGCCTCGGACCCGCGGTTTTTTGCTGGCCTTGGGCGCCGCGCGCAGAGAGCGGGATGGTTGAGCTTCCGTGCCCGGGGCACGACATTGATACCCGTTGTTCGGGTCAATCAGCGCGTGGCTGCAAGCCCCAGATTGAGAATCCTTTGGATTAACCTCTCATAGGAAAGGCCGCTTTTGACCGCCGAATGGGCGAGCTCATCTTCGCGCTCGAGGTTCGGATTCGGGTTAGCTTCCAAGATGACCACTTCGTTCTCGGGGGTGAGTCTCAAGTCAATGCGACCGTAGCCCCGCATGCGTAGCGCTCGATACACAGATTTGCAGATTTTCGCGATTCGCTGTTCCATACCATTCGGGAGAGCCTCGACGAAAACGTTTTGAATGCCCCAGCGGGCCCGGTAGGCGTCGTCCCATTTGGCCTTGAAGGTCGCAAATTTCGGTTTCCCTTCCGGAACCGCCGTAAAGATCACTTCGCGAAAAGGAAATACCCGAAGGCGCTCGTTGCCCAGAATGCTCACATAGAGCTCACGGCCCTGGATATACTCCTCCGCCAAGGCCTCCTGGTGCATACGCTCGTGGACGAATCGGACTCGCTCCTCAAAGGTCTCATCGGTTTCCACAAATGAGTCCTGGGATATGCCGTAGGACGCTTCTTCTTTGAGGGGCTTGATAAAAAGTGGAAACTCTAAACGTTTGGGTCTCTTGATCGTTGACCCGGGCGGAAATATGGCGAAATTCGGCACGCGAATCTTGTGGTAGGCGAGAATTTCCTTGGCCATGCCTTTATTCTTGCACAGGGTCAAGCCCGTGGGGCTCGCTCCCGTGTAGGGCACATCCATCATCTCCAGCAAACCTGCGACGTTGCGATCGAAAGCGGAAACGGCATTAAAGTGTTCTGTGAGATTAAATACGATATCCGGCTGATTTGCCTTGATTTCATCGATAAGGGGTCCGGGCTCGTCCCATATCCCGATCATGCGCACTTCATGCCCCAGTGTTTTCAGCGCTTCAATGACTTGCGCCTCGGTTTCCCAGTCCGCCTTTTTCAAATCTTCGCTAAAGTCCTGATTTTCAGGTGGGGTTCCCGCGGTGTCAAACAACACTAAGACTCGGTAACGTTTTCCCATGCGCGTCATGTCAACTTGGCTTGAATTGGCCGGTTAGCCGATAGTGAGAGGCCAAGGTTGCGAGATAGGCCGCAATCTCGACCCCTGCCGCATCGGATCGCAGACGAAGGTCCAACTCCCCGCAACGATCGGTCAGCGCGCGGAGCAGACGATTCAAGGTAAACTTGGGTTCGCCCGTCCACTGCGAGACCGCGTTCAAGATCGGCTTGGTGGAACGGCGCAGGTAGGCGGCGGCGCGCTCGCCCTCGGGGGCGACTTCAGGGTCGGCAAACAGTTTTTTCAGATCCGCATCGAAGAAATCCGGAAAATCTTGCGCGTAGGTTCGCCGCCGCCGCTTATAGTACGCGGCAAGGCGGGAACGAAGCCGGGACGCTTCGCTCATTTTAGCTTTGGAAAACACGAGGGGCGGTTTCCCAGCCAGCTTGCCCATCAATTCGTCCACGTATTCGAGCTTTTCCAATGCTCTCCACCCCTGATATTGCTTCTTCCAGTCCAAGCCCGGCGTAAGCCAGATCGCTACCGTTTCGGCGAAGTCTTCTTCCGGATGGCTCTGGGCATACCAGCCGTCGAGGTGGCGCACGAAGCGTTTGCTGTAGGGACGGGCGCGATAGCTCTCGGAATATTCAAGCGATGTCGATCCAAACAGCTTTCTCCAGCCACGGTCTTTGGCGAGCAAATAGGCATGATTGAGGACATGGCCCATTTCATGTCGCAGCAGGCGCATGCACCAAGATTCCGTGCCGCCTTCGACTTCGAGCATCATTTTTTCTTCGATCTTCTTGAGCCGCGGATGGGCCAAATAAAAAGGGACGGCAATGGTTGCCGATCCCTCCGGGCAGAACCATTCATCCCCCAGGTAGCAGATGGGCCTCAGCACGAGGCCTTTGTCTGTAAGATTCGTGTAAAAATTTTCGATGCGGGATTCCAGTTCCGTGCCGGCAATCTTGAGCTTCAGGTCGCAAATGCGCATTTGCAGGAGTTCGTCGTCGCTCATATTGCCGAGATCCGGCGCGGGGTGCGGGCTTGAGCCGGTGGGAGAAGGTTCTTTGCTGTCAGACGCGTTCACGAGAGCTATTGTACCCGTGGAAGCACAGAGGGACAACTTGCTC
>JBFJNS010000397.1:0-3262 GCA_041618055.1 Binatia bacterium | reverse complement strand
TGGAGGGTGTTGTCGTCGGCGCGCCCCACGGGTTGTCGGACGCGGGCTCGGCCGAGCTCGCGCGGCAGATTAGTGAGCGCTTGGGCTCAGGCTTAGTGGTAGCGTACGGCTTCAAGCGCAAGCATTTGGCGGTCTCGCAGCCTCTTTTTTACACTCGTCCGCAGCCTGACACCCCGAATGATCCAGCGGCCCGGGGCAGCGTCTTTCCGGAATACAGAGAAGTTCTCAAACGCGCCGGACACGGGGCGCTCGAATTCTACATCGGCATTCATCGAACCGGGGCAAACACGAAAGCGAAGCGATTGGAGGTGGTATCCAGCGGCTTCACCTTCGAAGAACTCGAAGCTCTCAAGAAGTCTTACCAGCTGATCCACGGCCACCTGCTCGCAGATCAGCATGGCTTCAAGGTGCCTATCGCGATTACGCCCCTCGATAAGATTGCCTGGCGCGCTGGCGCCATCAAAGATCACGGCATACTCATGGTTGCGAGGAAAGGCATGATTCTTCGAATCCCCGCTTCCGTTGCGACGGGCACCGAGGAGGGACCTTACGCGCAAATCTTGTCGGCATGGCTGAGTGAAGCCGTCAAACTGGTTTCGGACGATACCCCGCGACTGCCTCAAGTAGAAGTGCGACTCCTGGACCTCGGCCGCATCGAGCTTATACCGTCACGATTAACACAAGCAGGCATTGTCATAGGTTCGCCCCACGGCAGCTTTGACCAATACACGGCCGAGTTCGTGAATCAGATGAGCTACCAGACCGGGCTTGCCGCCGTTGTTACGAGAGGGTTTACACCTGCCGAGGCAAACGGTTGGCGCATTAACGTGAACCGGCCCACGGAGAAGCGATTTACCGCCACTCCGGTGGAGCGGTATTCGGAGCGAGCGGCGCGAGTCTATCAAGCTTTCAAAGACGCTGTCCTTAAAGCCTCGCGGCGAGCATTGAATCTTTACGTGGAGGTTCATCGCTATTCTCCGGGAGCGAGGATTCAGGTCGCCACCTCTGGGATATCTCGTGAAGAAGCGCGACTGATCAAAACAACTTACAAACAAATCAGAGATGAAACCTTAAGAAACAACCCGGATTTTGGCCCGGTGGAGCTACTCATCGAGCCCCTGGACACGGTAGAGATACGTGCCCTGGCAGCCAAGTCCCAGGGTATCTTAGCCCTCTCCAAGAAAAGTCTTCATTTCGAGCTCCCAGCTGAACCCCTCCTCAACAACGCCCGAGCACGGGATTTTTATGCCGTGATTCTGTCCGATTTGCTCAGGCGCTCGTGGCCCCCGCTTGTCAATCCACATTAACCGCGCCAGAGACTGGCGCCACTTCGGCGCCCGGGGGCGGTTCTGTACGATCTTGGATTGCCCGGGTGAGAGTAAACCAATCGATATAGGTATTTAGGCGGATATAATAATTGCCACGAAGGATGCCTCTGAAACTCTGCGTTTTTTTAAGCGCTAGTGGCTCAGTCCATTATACTATGCCTTAAATTTGTTGACTCGTATCGAAAAAAGATCCCAAAAACCTCCGGGGGCGACCTCCCGGGACGTTATATTTTTCCGCTTGACAAGATTCGGCGTTAGATATATTTCTCCCGCTGGATAAGACTTTTAGTGTAGGTCGTTAGTCGGGGTTGAACAAAAAAAGGAGGCTCTAATGAAACGATATGGCATTTTGTTTGTGGTGATGGCGGCCTTGTTTGTTGCCGCGCCGGTCTTGGCTCAGCAGAAATCGAAGGAAAAGCCGCTGAAGGTGTCCGGTGACGTGGGGCTTCTCGACACCGAGAAGAACTATATGATCATTGTGACGAAGGAAGGGAAGTTGATCACCGCTGAATTCGACGAAAAGACGAACTTCACGAAGCTGGTGCCGTCAAAGGTCAAGATGAGCGATATCAATCTGGGCCAGGATGCGACTGTCAGCTATGTCGAAAACGGCGGCAAGAACGTGGCTGTCTCCGTCGACTATACGGTCAAGGCAAAAAAGGGAGAGTAGGACAGAGTTGGTAACTCTTCTAAGGAGGTCGGGATGCAGTCTCTAATCAAATACACGACTTTGTTTTTCGTAATTTTGCTGATTTCGCCGGCATGGGGCCAAGAGAAAAAAGCGAAACCGATCAAGGTGACGGGTAATGTCGGGCTGGTCGATACGGACAAGAACTATATGATTATTGTCACGAAAGAGGGCAAGCTCGTCACCATCGATTTCAACGACAAGACTAAGGTAACGAGGTACGACGCCAAGAAGGCGAGCGTGAAGGAGTTGAACCTCGGCACCTCGGTGAACACGACGTACAAAATCAAGACCGCTGATCTTGATGGATTTGAGTTCAAGGTAAAAGCGAAGAAGGGAGAATGACCACGCGGGTTGTCATTCTCCAATGTGAGGCGCAGGATATTATTGAGGGCGCCCACGAAAACGATAATTAGGACTAAGGAGACACCATGAAAACCGCGTTTTCGATGACGGGTCTGGCCATTCTTGTACTGGTTCTGGGCCTTGCCTCCTGCTCCGTGCAGGATACGGACACTACCCCGGCTGCCCCAGCCGCCGCATCCGCGCCAGCGAAGGCGGCAAAAGCAAAGCCTGTTAAAGTTTCGGGCAACCTCGGGCTTGTGGACACAGAGAAGAATTACATGATCGTGGTGACCAAAGATGGAAAGCTCGTCACCGTCGATTTTAATGACGAGACGAAAGTTACCCAATACACGCCGCAGAGGGCGAAAGTTGGCGAAATCGGCCTTGGCACGACGGGTACGGCTACCTATAACCCCAAGATTGTTGAGCTGGAGACGGTCGAATTCAAGGTAAAGGCCAAAAAGGGAGAATAGCTGCGCCGTTTGCAGCCGTTCCCGGCCGTCACTGATTCCTTTTTTTGCGCGGCCTGTGTCCGTACGCCAGGCCGCATTATTTTTTACCAGGGGGAACGATCAAGACGCACACGGGCAGCAGCTGCGCCCTTCACGTAGCAGAGGGCGCCGCCTGTTCTGCTATTGCGTCCCCATTCAACCACTAATAGTCTTCTTTTGTCTTTATTGAATTGAGCCGTCCGATTCGAAGGGCCCACACCAGCGCTGAAGGGTGGCCCGGTGATGACCATTTCCCCTCTGGTCCATGCGGGCTAGTGCAGTGTCCCCAAGGCTTCTTTACATTTGGATGCTCCACAGAGGCAGGCCTTCTGCCCGTGGTCAATAGGCCGATGCCTTGTAGGCCACCCCGCCAACCCCGTCGAGTGGATTTTCCCACGGTTGGGGCCTGA
>JBFJNS010000396.1:0-3266 GCA_041618055.1 Binatia bacterium | reverse complement strand
GTAAGCCAGGATGGCGATCTTTGGAGTTCCCGCTTTGAGCGCATCTTGAAGCTGCAGTAAGGAATGAATCGTACCGTATCCCGTGACCCCGAAGTTGACCACGTCGTACTGTGGAAATCGCTCCTGCAAGAGCCAAGGATAGGTCTTTTCGTCGTCGATACCCCAGCCGTGAGTAAAAGAACAACCAAAAATCCAAATCTCTCCGTTTCTTTGTTGGCCCGCCGCCCCGCCCGGGGGACGGGTGATCCGAAGGGTATTGGGCAAGTGGGTCACGTTAAACGTATTTCCAGTCGGTAGAGTGACGGCGAAACGTCCCGGAAGATGTGAATAACCGAGAGTCGGGTGACTGCGAAAAAACTTTCCCCCGGGATCAACCTGTATGGATATGTCTTGAACCTGCCATGGCTTGAAGCCTTTTGCCCTCAGGATGATCTCGGCGCCCGCCGCGGATAGCAAGGCGAGGACAATCAGAAAAACTGCGCAAGTGAGCGCCACCTTCGTTGGTGTCGGACTCGCAGGACTTCTTGACGGACTCATGGGCACCTCGGATAACGTAAAGCTTCCCGATGTTTTGGCGGTTCCCGTTGTTAATTCGCTATCACGCGTCGCATCCGGCCGACCGCCGATTAAGGCCGCGATTCGAGATGCCCTATAGACTATTAAAATACCGAAGTCCAGAGCCCGCCCGGCACAGTCATCGGCATGTATGTAGGCCAATTCCGCGGTCTGCCCCATAATGGTCGCGGGGCTCAGACGATCTGAAGTCGATGATGAGGTTCTATCAAAAACGTCTCATCGAAAGGTGGGTTTCGGAGACCCATTTGCCCTTGGGCTGGAATTCCTTGCAGTATTTGAAATGCCCCAATGCGGAATTACAGACGGAAGAATCGCGCGGCGTTTCCCCCAAGAATCTTTTCCTTGACTCGCTCCGGCATATCGCGCCGCTCGCGCCAGCGCGTCACATAGTTCTCTTCGGCGGAAGGGTCGCCGTGGGGAAAGTCCGAAGAGCACATGAGCCCGTCCTCCCCTACATGCTTTAACAGATAGTCGAAATCCTCGTCGCCTTCACAGTTCACGAATGCCCGCCCTGAGCGGAAATATTCCTCCGGATCTCGGTAGTAGCGGCGGTCGATGGCATTATCCACCAGCCGTCGTTGCCCGGGTTGGACAATAACGGAAAGAGGCTCCACCCGGCGCCTTATCTGCTGCATCGCGTAGGGTACCCAGGCCGAGCCGGTCTCGAGAAAACCGAGCCGCAGCTTGGGGAAACGGGTCAACAGTCCGGCGCCCATGGTGTACATGAAGCCCCACATCACGGGAACGATGGCGGAGCAAAAGAACGCATGGGAATCGGAAAAGAGCTCGGTCACCTGGGGGGATCCCCAGCCGAGATGGACGCAGATCGGGAGATCAAGGCTCGCGGCCTCCTCATAGATCGGAAAGAACTCCGGATCGGCTAAATTCCGATCCCACACCATACCCATCGTGAAAACGCCCGACGCTCCCAGATCGCTTGCCCTGCGCATCTCCTTCACCGCGGCCTCCGGGTCGCGAAATGGGAGGAGCGCCACCCATCGGACTCGGCCTTTTGACTTGGCGCAGGCCTGGCCGACGTAACTATTGTAGGCTTGGAACAGGGCGCCTTCGAGTTTCACATCCTCGGCGACGGCGGCAAGAAACATCGTCGGGAAGACAATTTGGCTGTCGATGTGGAAGCGATCCAAGTCGGACACCCGGCCTTCTATGTCTTCCAACGTCTGGGACCCGAGGGACACGTCGATTTTCTTTGACCGCTCCGCCCAGGGCACCGGAGCCGTGGTGCGACCGCGGCCGCCGATATTGGGAACACTCTTCCCCTCGATGAGCCAACAGCCGTTAAAGTCGGCTCGGATCGTGTCCGCGGGCATGTGGACCGGGATCGGACGGCGCGGGTGGAACTCCTCGGGCAGATGACTAAACATGACTTCAGGCTCAATGATATGTCCATCGGCGTCGATCACACTCATGGCTTGGTCCTCCTCGGAATCACGTCTGACTGACTGTGTAAATTTATCTATGGCGTGAAATCCCTGTCAAGCGAATTTCTATTGCCCCTGAGTGCCGTTCCCGGGTCAGGACCGAGAGCGCCCTCCTGGAGGGTTGCGTTCTAACCGCTCGCACCGCTGCCAGGCGCATCCACATCATGCGAGCGGCAGTGATTGGTCGCATCGTGTCGCTTGGTCATGGAGCTCCGACAACCGTCTCGCATCCCCCTTGGGGCTTCCGCTACCGATGGTTTCGATATAGCGGCAAGTCGCGTAACGCGTTGATGCCTTCTCATACTCACATAGCCATGAGGCAAAGCTTTGTTGCGGCTCGCCGTCTGGGCGAGGGTGGCGTCCGGGTGGGAGCGGGCTGTTGCATCGCCACGGTTTCGGAGTGAGGCGGGCACGAAAGCTGTGCTGGGCCAGGCAAAGACGCGCGAACGCAGGGTCGGTACCCGTGGCCTGCATCAGCTCTTGGACATCGCGCCCCGTCGGATCAAATTCTCGGTCGATGGCCATCGCTCGAAGCCCGGACGCCGTCCGGTAAATTCTGAAGGTCGCTCGGCCATACTGGCGCAGCGACTCACGGAGGGTGATTAAGGCTGCATCCTCGGCGGAGGACCCGCCAAAGATTCGTCGAATACGCTGAATCATGCTTGGAGGTTGCAGGTCGATATCCAAAAATAGCAGTCGCGCCGCGTTTAGAACCTGGGCTCCATAGCCATTGCGCGTCAGGATGGCTGAAGGTTCGTTTCGCGTCGTGCTTTCGAATGTCTGAAGAATCTCCTCCCTCAGAGGCCGGCTACCGTAACCGTACTTGTCGGGAAAAGGCTCTCCTCGACGAATTCGCTCCAGGACACGTTGAAGACGATCGGCTGCGCTTCTTTTTGCGCTCGAGTCATTTTCCCCCCAGCCCCAGATTGAAATCGGAACTGTCTTGCCGTCGGGGAGTCTTCCGTCGGCCGAAACTTTGGCCCATGCACGCGGGATCTGCATCTCCTAATAGCGTTCAACGCAAAGCTCGGCCCACGCTCTCAGCGATCGGTGTGAAGCGCAATGTTAGCCTATTCCATTTCCAATAATGCGATGGTTTTTAATCTTAACTCTTTCTTTTGAACCCATCCGATTGAACGCAACTAAGCTGCGCCGCGCGTGCGCACGAAGTTCACCATCTTCATGCTCATCACCACTTCGCGTTTCTGGTTCAAGACTTCGATATGGGTGCGGACGATGCCGCGGTCG
>JBFJNS010000395.1:0-3275 GCA_041618055.1 Binatia bacterium | reverse complement strand
ATCCCCCGCCGTCGAGGAACGATCTGAAATGCATCGCCTGGAGAGTCCCGTCTTTTTTGACCCCTGTCTTGATCCACATTTTGACGGGATGTCTTCCCCGGTGGGTATAAAAGGCTTCCTCGCGGGTGAGGTTGAACTTCACCGGCCTGCCGGTGATCATGGCAAGTTTGACCGCGCACATCTCCTGCGAGAACGGATCGCTCTTGCCACCAAAGCCGCCACCCGACGGAGTCGCGATCACGCGGATGCGACTCATGGGCATCCCCAGAACCTTGGACATCGCTTTGTGCAGATAATGGGGAGTCTGCGTCGAAGACCAGATGGTGATCTTGTCGCCCGGCCCATATTGCCCGATGGCGCAGTGCTGTTCCATCGCGAGGTGGGTGTTGCCCTGATAAAAGAAGGTATCCTCGAAGACCTGCTCCGCCTGGTTGAATCCTTGCTCAACTTCGCCGAATTCGAAAGAAACCGCTTTCTGAATATTGGCGCGCCGGTTCCACGAATGAATCCGGTCGCTCTCTTCGGTCGCCGCGAGCGCTTCCTCTATCGAGAGAATAGGCTTGAGTACCTCGTAATCCACTTCGATCAACTGCAGCGCCCGCTCCGCGATAGCCTCCGTCGACGCGGCCACAGCCGCCACCGGGTCTCCCACATACCTGACTTTTTCCACGGCCAGCGCCTCTTCGTCCTCCGTCGACGGCATAATGCCAAACTTTACGGGGAGGTCCGAGCCCGTGATCACGCCATACACACCTTCAAGCAGGAGCGCCTTCTCAGTTCTGATGCCGTGAATCCGCGCGTGCGGGTGCGGACTCCGAAGCAGTTTGGCATAGCACATCCGGGGAAGCTCTAAGTCATTCGCATACCGCGTTTCGCCGGTGCACTTCCCCATCGCATCGACCTTCCGCAAGGGCTTCCCGATCACTGAAAAATTTTTCTTGCTCATCGAATCGCCTCCCCTTTAGCGACCAGTTCAACGGCCTCCAGAATCTTGGTATAGCCGGTGCAACGGCACAGATTGCCGGCCAGCGCCTCGCGAATCTCTTCGTGGCTGGGATGGGGATTGTTTGCCAGAAGGGCCTTAGCCGTGAGTAGGATTCCCGGAGTGCAGTAACCGCACTGGGCAGCTCCCAGATCCGCAAAAGCGACCTGGAGCGGATGGGGTTTGTCGCGCTCTTTAAGACCTTCTATGGTAACGATTTCAGAGTCTTGAGCCTCCACGCCGAGCACCAGACATGAAAGCACAGGCTCGCCATCGATCAAAACCGTACAGGTGCCGCACTCGCCCAGCTCGCAGCCATGTTTCGTCCCTGTCAGTTCCATGTCTTCGCGCAACACTTCAAGCAGCGTTTTATTGACCTCGGTGGCAACCTCTCTGGTTTCACCATTGACTCGTAATCGTAGAATCTGCTTCATACTTTAAAAAACCTTCTCGCTTTAAGCTCGAATCTCGGCAGGGTTCCGTGCGCAACCACTTCGATTTGCGGTCGCAGCCCAAGCCGCTGGCGAAACCTTTCCGCAACCCTGTCGCGGAGAGTTGGGTCCGCTTCGCAGTCTTGTCTTGGCTCGACAGTCAATTTCAGCTCGCGCATCTCACCCTGCAGAAATGTGTCAATACGGAACTCCTCGACTTCAGTGAACTCTCTCGTGAGGTTTTCGATGGCGCTGGGGTAGACGTTCACACCGCGTATAATCACCATATCATCGATACGCCCCAATATTCCACCTTCCAAGAGCACAAAAGGCCGACCGCACAAACAGTTGTCATAGCACGGTTGCACCAGATCGCCCGTGCGGTACCGAATCACGGGGCTCCCCACCCGGCCGAGATTGGTCATGACGAGTTCGCCTTTCTCCCCTGCTTTGACGGCCTCGCCGCTCTCGGGATCAATGACCTCGGCGATATACTCGTCTTCATTGATATGAATGCCACCCAGCCGAGCCTCGCATTCGAACGCATAGGGTCCAATTTCCGTGGCTCCCGCATGATCGTAGCACTTGGCACCCCAAATCTCTTCGATTCTCTGTCTCGTGCTGGGAATATTGGCACCGGGTTCGCCCGCGTGAATCGTGATCCTCACGTTGGTTCCGGCGGCCAGATCCAACCCCATTTTTCTTGCCTCGGCTCCCATATGGAGCGCGTAAGTCGGCGTGCACATCAGCACCGTCGCCCCATAGTCGACGATAGCCTTTAGCCTCTGTGCGGTTGACTGCCCTCCGCCAGAAATGGCGAGCGCCCCGAGTTTTCGCGCTCCCTCCCAACCCGACCAAAAACCAATAAAAGGGCCAAATGAGAAGGCGAAAAAAATCCGATCTGCAGGTGTTACACCGGCGGCTTCCAGGACCGTTTTCCAGCATCCGGCCCACCACTGCCAGGACTCTTCCGTATCCAACCAGTACATCGGCTTTCCCGTCGTGCCCGAAGTCTGGTGAACCTTGACATAACGCTCCACCGGGAAGGTCAGCACCGTGCCAAAGGGGGGATTGGCTGCTTGATCCGCGACCAACTCGCTTTTAGTGGTGAAGGGAAATTTGCGAAAGGTCACCAGGGAATCGGCGCGCACAAACCCCTTGTCTACGAACTTGCGTCGATAAAAGGCGTTATCCGGGAGCTCGAGCGCAAGCATGCGCGACAATATCTCCGTCTGCCTTGCCTCAACGGCTTTTCGGCTTGCTGCGGCGTCCATGCGATCTTCAGTTGCCAATTGAAATCAAAGAACCATCGCTTCGGGCAAGCGGTTCAAGCCCCGCCTCGGCTACAAGATAAGGCCGGGAAATCAGAGCGCTGCCGGCGTCCTTGCCGGTGAAACAAGTCCGCAGCGTCAACACCATGCCTGATTTGATGGCGACGCTTCCTTCTCTTCCCAGATAGGGCTCTTCGCTGAGGTCTAGTCCCAATCCGTTTCCCAAGCCGTAGGCTTGAAGCGACTGACGCGCGGCGGCCGAAGGAATCGCCTGCAAGCCATCGCCCACGGCAAGCGTAGAGATGCCCGGTTTGATACTGCCGGTCAGTTGTTGAAAAGCCATCCGCGCCAGGTCGTAGTTCCTGGCCACATCCTCGGGAGGGCGTCCCAAACAAAATGTTTGGCCCAGCTCCGCCCAGTAGCGCTGAAAAGAAGCCGCCACAAGAACCAGGATCGCTTCGCCCTTTGCCAAAGTCTGATCGGCCGCAGGCCTAAGCCCGACCCCGGGAGTGCCGGAACGAGCCAACAAGAGACGGAAGTCCTCCACCCCGCGGCGCCTGGCGGCACGCTCGAGTTCGGCCATGACCTGGT
>JBFJNS010000394.1:0-3291 GCA_041618055.1 Binatia bacterium | reverse complement strand
TCAGGCTCCACGGCGCCGGTTTGCAGTGCCTGGGTCCTGTCGTAGTTGCCGCAGGCAAGGGTCAGAAATAGTTTTTCCACGTTCGCTCCTCTTTCATTCTTTTCTGATCAATGTGGACTTTGGACGACGGACCGCAGCACTGGCGGTAGCGTTCGTTTAGGTTGCGTTTAGGTTGTACTTACTGGTTCAAGGTTCAAAGTTCAAGCAACGAAAGGTCGGTTTAGGATCGATTCGAGAAAGGCGGCGGGCTGTCAACGTCGAACCTTGGACGTTTGAACTTTTCAACGGCACACGGGGTGTGCTGCCTACTTATTATCCCAGCGAGAAAGCCGCTGGGCGAAGATAATGAGAATAACGCAGATGATGGAGATAACAATCCCCAGGGCGCCCACACGGCCGCGCAGGCCGTCGAGGTAGAGAAAGTAAAGCAGCGGTCCCAGCGGTTCCGCGCCCGGACTGTAAAGGAAGATCGACGAGCTGAACTCGCGCATGAAGATCGTCACTAGAATGATCCAGCCGGCCATGATTCCCGGGCGCATCAACGGAATCAGAATTCTCCGAAAGGTGGCCAGAAAACCGGCGCCGCAGGCGATGGAAGCTTCCTCCAGCTCTTTATGGATCTGAATGATCGTGCTGGTGACGGCTCTAAGACCATAGGGAAGAAACCGCGTCACGTAAGCGATCAGAATGATCCAGATGGTCGCGTAGATCGGGATCGGAAAATTCACGTAGGCCCAGAGGAGGCCCAGGGCCATGGCGGCTCCGGGAAAGGACCATGGGATAAAAACCAGCGCTTCGAGGATGCTTCTTCCCGCGATTTTCGTGCGCACCGTGATGTAGGAGATCAGGGCGGCAAGCAGCATGCAGAGGGTCGCGCCCATGCCTGCTAAGAACACGCTGTTGCCGAAGGCCTTATAGACGCGCGAGTTCTCAAAGACATAGACGTAATTTTCCAGCGTTAAATTCTGCCAGGTCTCCCAGGTGGGTACATGGTAGTAGGGAAGAATGGAGACCAGGAACAGCGTCAAGAAAGGCAAGGCGACCATCAGTATCAGCAGTCCCAATGCTACGCCGGCGGCTGCATAGCGCCATCGCCCCAAGTCGATCTCGTGGGGGCGGAATCCCTTGCCCGTCACGGTGGAAAAGCGCTCCACCTTCGACGTGAAGCGGCGGTAGAGATAGACGAAGATCAGGGCGATGAGGAGAATGCCGACTCCATAAGTGGCCGCAAGATTGTGATTGGTCGGAAAGGACCCCAGGGCTTCGCGCCAGATTTTCGTGGTGAAGACTTCGATGTGGACGGGAACGGCGATGATTGCCGGGGTATCGAAGCTCTCGACGGCCCGGACGAAGTTCAACGTGCCGGCCGCCAGAATCGCCGGCCTCATGAGCGGAAAAGTGATGCGTCCGGCGACGCCGAACTCATTGGAGCCCAAAGTCTTGGCGGACTCTTCCATCGAGGGATCCATGCCCTTCAAGGCGGCGGCGATGATCAGGAAAGCCAGCGGCGTCAGGATCAACCCCTCCACATAAATCAAGCCGGTGAGGGAATAGATATTGAACAGGGAGTTTTCCAGACCGAGGTAATTTTTCAGCACCGCGTTGATCAGCCCATTGCTCGGGTTGAGAAGCAGGACCCAGGAGATCGCGATCAGCAAAGGCGGAAAGATGTTGGGAATAATCGCGGTTAATTCAAAGAGACGCTTGAAAGGAGTATTGGTGCGAATCGTAATCCAGGCCAGGATCAGCGCCAGCATGACCGACAGCCCGGATGAACAGATGCCAAACACGAAAGAATTGAAGACGAGAACATAAGCCTCCGGGTCCGAGTAAGCCTGGACATAATTCGCTACGGTGAATTGGCCCGGAACGCCGAGAGGAGTATCGGTGAAGCTGCCGTAGAGCAGAAAAAAAGTCGGGTAGAGGCTCAGAAACGCAGTGACTCCCACCACCGCGAGGAAGATGCAGTTCAGCGGCTGAGTGAAGTAGGACGTCACTCGCGAGAACGACCAACTGAAGGAGAAAGCGCGCCCGAGGGCGAGAGTCCGGTGGTTCACCGAGAACCTCTATTTATTAAAAAAGATCTTCTGGTATTCTTTTCGCTTGTCCGCGTAGCCTTTTTTGTCCAGGCTCTCCATCTGTACGAACTTAACCTTGTCCGCATCAGCCAGCGGTGGATAGACTCCCGGTCGGTTTACGAATTCGCCCCTTTTGGCCATGATGTTCATGCCGCCATCGTCGAGAAAATAATCGATGAAGGCTTTGCCGCCATTGGGGTGGGAGGCTTTCGAGCTCAAGGCGATGTAGTGGCCGTCTCCCAAATACTCTCCGAGCCTTACATAATCCACGGGCGCCCCTTTCTGGCCGAAGATAAAAGCATACTTGATAAACGAAATCCCCAGCGGCGTCTCACCGGCCGTGACCCGCGTTGCCGCGGGGAGCATGGATTCCACGAAAATAGGTTTTTGGGCAGCTAGGCCCCGAATGAACTTATCCGCCTTTTCTTTCCCCATGACTTTGGCCAGGCTCGCGAGCCACTGAGCGGTGAATATATGTTGGGTGGGATCGCCCATGACGATTTTCCCCCGGTATTTGGGGTTTGCGAGGTCTTCGAGTGATTTCGGCGGGTCCAAAGGCTTGAGTGCGTTTTTGTTATAAAAAATGCCGACGATGATATTGCGGTATCTGGGACCGATGTTTGGATCGATCGCCTCCGGAGGGAAGTCGCTGGTCGAGGGGGAATTATATTTGGCGAAGATCCCCTGTTTCACGATGATCTGCATCGGGTCTGTCGGCGCCAGGATGACGTCAAAAAGCGGCTTTCCAGCTCGATATTCGCTCAGCGCGCGATCCAGCACCTTGGTGCCGGGACCTCTCCAGTACTCGACGGGGATGCCGACCTTCTTCTGAAATTCGCTGCTGATCTCCTCTATGGTGTCAGACTCAAGCGTACCGTAAACTACGACCTTGCCATCTTTCTTGGCGGCATCGATGAGTTTCGCATCCTGGCTCAACGCTGTCGTGGCAAACGAAAAGAGAAGCGGAACCACGAGTAAATATTTGCTCTTAGTCATCGTCTGCTCCCTTCTTTCTTGATATTCGCCAACGGGCCTTATAAAAATGCTCGAGGCACTACACATTCGGACTTATAGTGCAGCCTTTTCCGCTATGTCAACTCTGGAATCCCGGATGATGTGACAACCGGTTGAAGCTTGCTCGTGTCTAAGAATAATTTTAGGAGACCGATCTAAAATGGATAAAGCAGATTTGTTGGTCAAGGGCGGTGAGGTG
>JBFJNS010000393.1:0-3293 GCA_041618055.1 Binatia bacterium | reverse complement strand
TCCTGCTCGAGGTCCACTTCGTTCCATTTGGGATGTCCATTGTCTTTCAATAAGGCAATATTCGAGCGTACGACTGCTCCGAGAACCCCAAGCTCTCTACAGCGTCGCTCATAGTACGGGGTTAGCTTCCGAGAGAAATCAAAGCTTACGAGGACTGCTTTCACGGCAATGGTCGGGACCTCCTGATCAATCCAGGCGTAATCCTGTGGCGTCAATTTTGCCGGCAGGTACTCTTTCAGCATTTTTGGATCATCCAGCGGCACGAAGTGCACGTTTTTCACAAGATCGCCATACTTCGGGTTGTCTTTCAGTTGTTCGATATTGCTGAACAACTTCACCGGTTTACCGGCAACGTAAATCATCGCGTCAGCCTTGCCTGTAAGCACGGCGGTGACTCCTTCCGGGGGACTCAAGTTAATCCGCTCCGCGGGTTCCACGCCCATCATATGCAGCAGGTTGGTAGTGGTGAGCCAGTTACCGCTGCCCTTGGTGCCAACTACTACCCTCTTTCCCGCCAAATCGGCGAAGCTTTGAACATTCTTATCCGCGTATAGATGAACTTCTTCGTTATAGAACGGGAACACCAGCCGCAGCAGGCTCGCCACCCGGCGCATACGCTCGTCTTGGGAACGGGTCAGAAAACCCAACACATCGGATTGCACGATTCCGACCGCAGCGTTTTCTTTGCTTATCAGGCGGCGGATGTTATCCAGTGACCCTTCTGACTCTTTGACCAGCAGGGTGAGGCCGTATTGCTCGGTGAGCGTGGCCATATCCTGGCCAAATTTGATATATGTGCCGGCTTCCGAGCCGGTGACAATACCGAGCTTATCCGGATTATCCACGACGGCGGGGGCCGTGGACCAACAAAAGGTGAATACGAGAAAGAGAATAAATTTGAGTGGAGTATTCATGATGCCCCCGCGATTTTTCTTCAATTAATTCAAGGGACTAAAGGAGATTGATATCGTCAATCCGCTCCTTCGTTTGTGGGTCATATTCCATCACCACTACTTGAAAGGCAAGCCGTTTTCGGCGATTCGCCAAGGGTCGTTCAGTCCAATTTGACAGCTGCCCCGATCCCCAATCCTACCGCTCGCTCCTCCGTATGGAATGAGAGACCGGCGGTCTGATTGTCGGTCGCACCCGAGCTCTCGGCAGCGACAGTTAGAGCCTCTCTGCTGCACCGCCACATGCCAAGTTCTCTCTATGGTGAGCTTTGAGCCCAGGCGCCGCCGGGAGAAAATCTTCGGCAGAACTTCACAAGCACTCATGCTATCTACGCAAGTTCCAAACGTTACAGTTTGCTTGCAGACGAGCTTTACCGAACTCGTCTAACGCGCCGAGACTCCGTTTTGCCAGACCTAACGGATCCCACTTTTGCCAAGCAGCGTTTGGGAATTCTTTACTTTTCGCCCCGCCCAGTCGCACAGGATGGCCCCGTCAGCCTCTCGCCTCAGGAATAAAAGCCTCCCCGTTCAGGCTGCCCTCTGCGGCGGCCGCGAGTGGAATTCCGGGCTGCCGGCAAGCCCGCCGCATCCCGAGCGTGGCTTGCGCCCACACCTGTCTTAGTCGAAGCCTTGACGCGCTCGAACTGTAACCAATCTGTAGCTTGCCGGCCTTCTGGATTCGAAGTATTTGTAGCGGAAGGAGCCACGGGCGCAGCATCCGAGTCGGAAACGATGTGGCCTGAGCAGCCACATTGAATGCGTCCAGCCATGCCGTGGCGGGATCGGAAGCAGCTTCCTGGCCGTTTGACCTTTGCGGAGAAATACCAGCGTGATCAAATATCCAGAAGTAAAGTTTGCTGCCGAACCCTGGTAATAGATGGCGCTCGCTTTTTGGAGCCCTGAAATTGTCAGAAGAGCGTAAATCCAGCGCGCCTCGCAGTTTGTCCACGAGGGCCACGCCAGTGGCGGGCAAGCCACTGAGGTCCGGCCGCGTGGCTTGTAATCCAGCGACTACCGATTTCAAACGAAACACGAATGCGTGGTCGGCCCTGAAGCTATGGGTCGGATCTCTCGCTCTCGCTTCCGTCCTGTTGCCCCTCACCAATGCGCTGTCCGGAGGCCAACACAGCGATCCGACATCCAAAATCTACTCCCCTTCCGCTCAACATGAAGAGATACCTCCCCATGCAATCAACAACGAAAAGCCAGAACGTCGACAAAACTCGCTTTTTCTGAACCTGCCTATGGCCTTCGAAGTCAACAAGGGCCAGGCGAACGATAGAGTCCTTTTTACCGCCAAAGGGAATGGCTATGCCACTTTTATAGGAACATCCGACTTTACATTAGTAGTGCGGCGGCAACCCGAGACGGCCATCCAGAAGGGAACACAGGAAAATGATGGTTCAATAAGCACGGTCCGTTTCAGGTTTGTTGGTTCCCAACCGCCTTCAAAGATAACCGGAGCCGATGAACTCAAGGGGCGCGCAAACTATTTTATCGGCAGTGATCCCCGTGGCTGGATCACTGGCGTGCCAACTTTCGCCAAGGTCAAGTACACGGCCGTGTATCCCGGAATCGATGTTGTCTATTACGGCAACCAACGTCGACTCGAATACGATTTCATTGTCGCTCCGGGCAGAGATCCCCGTGCCATCCAGCTTCAAATCGAGGGAGTAGACGGGAGATCCCTAGACGACGATGGCAACTTGCTATTAATAACCGCTCACGGAAAGTTTGTACTGCACGCGCCGCTCGCCTATCAGGAGCTGAATGGAGCCCGCCGGATCATTGGTAGCCGGTATAAGCTCATTGCAGAGAATCGAATTGCCTTCGAAGTCGATGAATTCGACCGCAGCAAGCCGTTGGTGATTGACCCCATTCTCGGCTTTTCCACATATCTTGGCGGCAGTGGCGACGATCGCGGCACCGGGATCGCGCTGGGACCGGACGGCAGCGTCTATGTCACCGGCACGACGTTCCCCCCCGGTTTGGATCCGAACGATTTTCCCACCGTCAACCCGCTGATGCCTGCCCGTGGCGCGGACGTCTTCGTGTCCAAGATCGATCCCGGCGGACCGACGCTGCTTTATTCAACATACCTGGGAGGCTCTGGCAGCGACGAGGGTGGAGGCATCGCCGTGGACGGGAACGGCGCGGCCTATCTGACCGGTTTTACCATATCGCAGGATTTTCCTGCGTTGAACGCGTGGCAATCCAATATCGGCGGACGAGGATTGGGCGGCGACGCGTTCCTGACAAAAATTCATCCGTCCGGCTCGTCATTGGTGTATTCGACCTACCTGGGCGGTAGCGTTCGCGACGAAGGCACGCGTATTTCCGTGG
>JBFJNS010000392.1:0-3293 GCA_041618055.1 Binatia bacterium | reverse complement strand
GGTCGCCCGGGGCTACCCACGTAACTTTCTATTGCGGAATCCGGACTTAACACACGATAGGCCTTTAGTGGTGAAGACAATAAGTCAATGCATGCAAGAGCCCTCTCAGAGCGAGGGCGATCACCTGCTGAGATGCAACAACGACTTCGACACTGCACACTTGTATGCCTTCACCTTTTCAGGCTCCCCTTCGCCCGGCCGATACCAGATATCCAACTGCGGCATCCGGGTTAGGTAACGCACGCAAACGGAGGAAATTTTATGACAGCCACTCCCGGCCCCACGGACAAAGAACTATTTCCGCGTTTTTCCGCTGCTGAATACGGGCGCCGCCTCGATGCGGTCCGCTCGGCAATGGCGAGCGAAAACCTAGACGCGATTCTTGTCTCCGGAACTCGGGGCTCGCCCGAGATTCACTACCTCTCCAATTATCTGGCGCAATCCCCCTGCTGGCTGCTCCTGCCTTACCAAGGCGAACCCACGGTCTTCATTCATTTCTTTAACCACCAACCTTGCGCCAGGGCGCAAGCAACGATCGACGATATACGGTGGTATGGGCCCCTTCCCATCCCAACCTTGGCGGAGGAGATTCGCCGCCGCGGCCTGGCCCAAAGCAGAATCGGCCTGGTAAGCCTGCGCGGGATCGCTCACGGCCATTTTCTTGAGCTCCAGCGCGTTCTCCCTAAGGTAGAATTCGCTGAGTTCGGTCCTCCGTTCGATCGCATTCGAAGAGTGCGCAGCGAGGAGGAGATTGCCTTCCTGCAGCGTAGCGGTTATTTCACCGACCTGGCCTGCGAGGCTCTGGAGCAGCACCTGAAACCGGGCATGAGCGAGCAAGACATTCTATCGATCGTCTACGGCGCGTATATCAAGCACGGCGGTGATCCGGGAATCCACTTTATTGCAACGACGCGTATGGAAGAGCCCGATCGCTTCGTACCGTGGCAGCGATCGACGCCGCGGATCATCGAAGTCGGGAGTATCGTCATAACGGAACTGACGGTAAGCTACTGGGGATACGCCACGCAAATCCACCGTCCTTTCGCCATCGGGCGGCAGCCCACGCCGCTGTATCGGAAGCTTTTCGATGTTGCACTTGAGTGCTACGAGAACGTTCGACGGATCTGCAAGCCAGGCACGACCAGCGAGGAGTTGGTCGCGGCGACATCGGTCATCGAAAAAAACGGCTTCACCACCTACGATAGCGTTTTTCATGGCGAGGCTGGCAAATCCCCGGAGCTCGGCACAAGCAGCGCCGCTCATCCCTTGGAACCATGGACGCTGGTAGAAAATATGGTTCATGTCATCCAGCCGAACCCGATCACACCCGATTTCAAGGCCGGCTTGCAGCTGGGCGCTGCCGTTGTGGTGAGGCCCGACGGCGGCGAGCCGTTGCATCATTATCCATTCAAATTTCCCGTGTGCGGTTGATGGAGATCAGCCCTAACCGCTTCAATCGAAGTGGATCCTCGAATGAACGACAGAGAGCGTTTACCTATGTGGGTGAGGAATCCAGAGATCCGCTCTCACGACGCTTCAGGGTCGTTCAGGTATTTTCCTTGCCCTCCACAGCCATTTTAAAGACAAACCTGTCGATTGAGCGCACGACGCGTCAATTCCGCCGGCGAATTCGCGCCCTGCGCATTACCAACACCTACGGTCTCCATAGAAGTCATAGTTCTCTGTTTGCGGTTCCTATCACGCAGAGGTTACGCGGCAAGTCAATCACCCGGATCAAGCGAATCCCTAGTGACTTCTGCGCCGTGCGCGCTCCCCTAACATGCGGATGTGGTTTATCACTTTGTCTAAAGAAACTGGAGAATGCTTCGACCAGGCTCAGCCTAACGCAAAACTCCTCACCAATTTTGAGCGCTCCTCCGTTTGTCCCGAGGTTCTCGAAAGGCGACCGAAAAATTTTTGAGCGGAATCGTTTTTCAAATCAGACCACGCACTCGCTTTGCGATATATAGGTCGCATCACGACGAAGCCATATGGCGTGAACAAAAACGTCTGCTGGGGTCTCAATGAATCGTCTCAATCGACGATTTTTTTCTCTGGTCACATTCGTTTCAAATCGCACAGAAAAGTTTTCTTACCGCAAAACTCTTGTTCCTTTTTCTGTAACTCAAATGGAGATCTCGTCTCTTGCGTTTATATAAATCCGTTCTACCGACTCTTAGCGTGCGATTATGCCGATGAAATGTTTCATCGGCGTTTAATGCGCTCTCGTCGTAAAGCTCACCAACATCTTTTGGCTCATCTCGGCATGCATGTTGCTCTATCTAGCAACCTGAACGTGGTTGATTGATTCTCAGGCGGTCCAAAAAAAAATTACAGCGCGTCTCATTTCTGCAACGGCGAAGTCTTCCTGTGGAGCAATAGGGAATTCATGAGGACCGCAGAGCCTTTAACCACAAGATTCCAGCCGCAAAACAATCAGGAAAATCGCTGAGACCATACAAGCATGCAAATCTTTTCAAACCCGAAGAGCAGACAACAGATGACATGAGTGACGCGCGAGTGAAGGCGATACCCTGCGGAAACAGGACATTCGATGATTGAAACTTCATACACCGTAAAGACGCGACTCCAATTTCGACTATCTGCAACGCGGAATTAGGTTCGGTCGCGCCCGTTGGACAAAAATGCGGAAACCCAAAGAAAGGAGGAGAATTCTAGATTGCAAACGCATCGTTACACGCATTGCCCAACCGACGCGACCCCAATTTCGTCACGCAACACTGAGGAAGGAGAAAAAGCAATATATGAGTCGAACACGAATAACTTTAGTAACGGCGGGAGCGCTGCTCGCTGCCGCTCTGTCGCTGGCGCCGACGCCGAGTTACGCGGAATCCGCATATGACGGGGTACTGAGCAGGATCTATCCGGCGTCTTCGAGTTTGAGCTGCTTCCGTTGTCATTCGGGCATTCCCTCGCCACGCAACCCTTACGGCACTGCGTTTGGGAATCAACCGAATCACGGGTCTGAGCCGGGTACGACCAACGCAATACTCGCAATTGCCGGGCTGGATTCCGACGGTGACGGCGTTGCCAATGGCGTCGAGCTGACCAACGGCTTCAATCCAGGCGACCCCAATTCGCGCCCGCCGACGACGACAACTACCACGACAACTACGACCACCACAACGGCGCGGCCCACAACAACTACGGCACCGCCAACTACGACCACCACAACGGCGCGGCCCACAACAACCACGGCACCGCCAACTACGACCACCACAACGGCGCGGCCCACAACAACCACGGCACCGCCAACTACGACCACCACAACG
>JBFJNS010000391.1:0-3333 GCA_041618055.1 Binatia bacterium | reverse complement strand
AAGCACCCCGGCAAGAGACGCCGTCGACGGTCCCGGTGAAACACGTTAAATAATTTAGTTACGAACGAGAAGGGACTTGAGTAGCCAAAGCCCCCGTTTGCCTTAGCTCGCGCCAGGCCTTTCGTTGCGAAGGCAGTGGGCCTATCCTAGGCCGCTTGCAACGCGGGCCGTAGCGGTGCGAAAAAAAAGAGGGAGCCCAAGGGCTCCCTCTTTTCACCCATACTACCAGCGTGTACTCAGCTTACCACTGGTATCGCCAGGTGACGGAGATATCCACCCAGTCGCCGCCTTTTCCAGGGTCCGTTGTGTTGTCTCTAACGCCAAGGTTTTTGGCCGCCGATGCGGTCAGGTTCGACGCATCGTACCACAACACGTTAGCGCCAATGCTCATGCGCGGCGCAAGAACGTACCAGATATCCCACTCGTTCAGCCGCACGGTGATGCGATTGAAGTCGTTCAACGTAGAAGAACCGCCCCCACCGCTGCAACCGCCGACAACACCCTTCAACACACAAGAAGCGTCATTGCGCTCAAAGTGATATCCGAGAAGTATGGAACCGGGGGTGTTGGAGGAGCCTGTGAGGAATCCCTTCGGGCTCCAGATGTAAAGGTCGTGGCCGATCAGGAAATTGTGCGCCCGTTTCTTTCCCCGCAAGCCGCCGGTGTCTTCCGCAGAGTGGAAGATACCCATACCGCGAAGTCGGTAGGGGCCAACCGTCCATGTGATACCCGGGGAGATAGACAGGAACAGCCCTTTACCAATACTGTCAGAGCCGGTGGAGAACAGTGTCTGTCTTGCTTGATCGCCGTGGTCGCGGAGTCGGATGCGATCGCAACCGTTGTCAGTATTACCCGACCCTGAACCACCCCGGACAGGCCGCCCATCGATGTTGCAAAAAACAGCGCCCACCTCGAAAAGCAATCCGCGAATCCATTTGTTTTTAAGCGAGCGGAACGGCTCGACGCCCAAATACGCCGTAAAGTCCTTACGGTCGCTGAAATTGCTCAGACCGTCACCACCTTCACTGACATTCGCCATGCCAACCTGAAAGCGGCTGATTCTACCAGGGATACCAATGCCGCTGAGCGAACGCCGGTCCCACGTAAGCGTCATCCCGTTGCCGGAACTTCCGGTGTTCGGATAATTGCGGCTCAGGAGATCGTATTCCCGCTGCGATCCCGTAGCGCTGGACCCTTGGCGAGAACGAGTCGCCGCGCCTGATGTAGAGATGTCCATTCCGGCAGTGAGTGTCGGCATCCATGGGTTCAAGTTTTCCAGATGAAAATGCACGACGCCGCGCCCGAGAATTGAACCGACACCGGTACCGGTGGCGTTCTTCGCGTTGCCACCACCCATACCATCCATGTCGATCTCCAACTCGATCTCATAGAGGCAGTTGTTTAGGCAAAAATAATTCTCGATTCGGAATCTCCGGCCCAGTATCTCGCCGTTGGTCCGCCCAATCTCATCCCGCCCGCTCAAGAAATTCATTCGGATGTGACTCTCCATGCTCACACGGTGGGACCACGACTTGTCTGCAGCCTCGATCTCAAGTCCATCTCCGGGACGGTACCTAAAAGTTGGCAAGGCTGCTGCCGCCGCCATAGCCTCCTTCTTCAACTCGATCTGCTGTTCTTTCAACTGCGAAAGTTCCTGCTCGAGCGCTTGTATCCTCTCATCCACATTCTGCGCCCGTGCCGACGTCGCAGCTAACAGAAAAACACCGAGCATGAATCCCCATGCTGTCAACCCCAGTAATTTCTTTGTCATTCCTGCCTCCTTTCTTCCCTCTTTCGTTCAGATTCTCCTACGTAAGTTGTATAATTGGAGCGACTTTGACATAGACGTGCATGTTATGTCAAGCATAAATTCAAAAAAAAATTAACTATTTCATGGTGCTATAGGAGATTCGGCCATTCTGGTCCGAACACAGAAGGCTACGATTAAAGTAGCAGATATTGTGCACAACCCCCAGACGACCCGCTATATGTTGCAGTAAGACGGGTATAAGTCCCCGCGAATATATCCATGGTGCGACTGATAGACTACATCGGCGGAACGGGATCACCGCGCTCAGCCGGTGCCTCGCCCTAAGCATCTCAGGCACCCCAACTGGGCGACTCCCATTGGAGTTGGCGCTCCATGAAATCCACCACCAGCGGCCACGATAGCTCTGCAGCGTGCGCATGGTAGCCCGGCGCGCCGGGATCGACATAGCCATGCCCACCAAATGGAAAGAAGTGCCACTCCAGGGGTTGGCGGTTTTCTTTGAACGCGTACCACATCTTCTCCTGCACCGGAACGACCGTGGTCACGTCATCCGCGCCGTAGAGAATAATAGACGGGCAGGCGATCTTTGTTGCCGCCTCTGATGGGTGAATTGGCCGCATGGGTGTCGTGGGCTCCTCGCGCACCGTCGGGTAGTAACCGACGAACGCGCGCACATCGGGAGTAGCGGCCACGAAATGAATCGCAATGCGCCCGCCCATGCAATAACCGCATACCGCGACGCGATTGCGGTTCACGCTCGGCTGGGACAGCAAGAACTGCCAACCTTCCTTTTGGACTCGCACAAAATCGGAGTCGGGTGTCTTCGCCTGGATCTGTGATCCGGTCTCGATATGTGTCGCCGCCGGGTAGCCAAGCTGCTCGAAAACATTCAGGGCAAACGTGGTGTAACCTAATTTTGCGAACTTGCGAGTCTCGATCTTGATGTAATCTGTGACACCCGATTTCGGGTGAATCAGCAGCAAGGCCGGCCCAGGCTCTCTTGTGTCCGGCGACGCCAGGAATCCGGCTATGCCGTCATTCTTAACCGTAAAGGATTGCTCGATGACTTTCATGCGTTCTGTCCTTTCACATTTGCTTAATGACTGCGGAAACTAGCACAATCGCATCATAACGGTAAAGGGATTCGGAGCCGGTCTCGACTTGAGCGCAAGCCAACGGCTCACTATCTGCATCGCCGCGATGAATTCGAGCGCTGAGGCGGATTTGATTTGACTATCTCTGCCGAGTTATGCGAATTTGATACGCAGATACTTCTGCCGCAAACATCAACTCCCCCGGCGCACTACCGCACGGCAGCAGCGAATTTCCATGGCCAATCCCATTCGCTCCATCCGAGAATTGGATTTCAATCCGCGACGGCGGGTGTTCCCTTCGCCGCGTGACTGGCGCGATATTTTTATTTATTTCCTGTTGGTGGATCGATTCGACGATAATCGCAGAGGTGTTTCTCCGTACAACAACACATCGGCGCCGCGCGGTAGAGATCCGGAACAGGGAAGAATTTTCCAGGGGGGGAATCTTAAGGGTGTGACCCGTCGTTT
>JBFJNS010000390.1:0-3339 GCA_041618055.1 Binatia bacterium | reverse complement strand
GAGCAAGTCGAAGCAGCCGTTGGTAAAAACCACTTCTCTACCGCTCCTGCGCGCTTCGTCAGTGATGGCTCTGAGCTCGTCGAGGTTCTTGAGCTTGCCAGACACATTTAACCGCTAGCATGGCCGATCATCGTTTGCAATTGAATCTGCCCGCGCCTCGCGTCCCGGCGCATCGCTTGACCGACCGTACAATTTTCGATAGGGTTTACCAGCTCTAAACATAAGGACCGTAGGTTTCGTGTGAAACAAGAGTAGGAGGAAATAATGGAATATCAGGACCTTCGCGAGTGGATCCAGGTTGCCGAGGAAATGGGGGAGTTGAAGACCCTCAAGAACTGCGACTGGAACCTTGAAATCGGCGCCATCACCGAATTGGTTGGCCATAAAGAGGACGGGCCGGCAGTGCTATTCGAAGATATCAAAGGCTATCCCAAGGGATACCGAGTGCTGTCCAACTCGCTGTCATCACGCAAGCGTCTAGCGCTCACATTAGGGCTTCCAGCGGGCGAGACAAAAATGGATTTTGTGCGCATTTGGAAGGACTACTACAAGAAGATAAAACCCATACCTCCGAAATTCACCAAGGAATGCCCGTTACTGGAAAACGTTTACAAGGATGGCGACGTCGATCTGTTCAAGTTCCCGACTCCATTGTGGCACGACAAGGACGGTGGTCGCTATATCGGAACCGGAAGCGTCGATATTACCCGGGATCCTGACGAAGGATGGGTTAACTACGGAACCTACCGGGTCATGATTCATGACAAGAACAAGGTAGGTTTTTATATTTCTCCGGGTAAACATGGCCGTATCCAAAGAGAGAAGTATGCTGCCAGCGGCAAGCCGTTCAAAATCGCTATGTCTTTCGGCCATGATCCCCTGACCTTTCTAATCGGCAGCATCGAAGTGCCTTATGGCATACCGGAATATGAGTTTATGGGCGGTCTGCGCGGCGAGCCCTTGGAAATGATCGAAGGCGAATACTCCGGTTTGCCGATTCCGGCTAGCGCCGAGATCGTCGTGGAAGGCGACGTGCATTTCGATAATCCGAAGGTCGAAGGCCCCTTTGGGGAATGGACCGGCTATTACGCTAGCGCAGAAAGGGCGGAACCTTGGGTCGAGGTGAAGCGTCTTTATCACCGCAATGATCCGATTATCTTGGGGTCGCCTCCAGGACGACCGCCGGTGGAACTCGGCTGGTACCGGTCCTATCTACGCTCGGCTTTGATCTGGGACGAGATGGAAAAGGCCGGGGTTCCGGATGTCAAAGGTGTTTGGCTGACCGTTTCCGGTGGCAGCCGGTTAATGATGGTCGTATCAATTAAGCAGCGCTACCCAGGACACGCAAAGCAGGCCGCCGTGGTGGCCTCGCAGTGCCATGCGGGTGCCTATCTTGGTCGTTTCGTCGTCGTCGTGGATGACGACATCGATCCGTCTAACAACGACGACGTCATCTGGGCGATGTCGAGTCGCTGCGAACCCGTGGACGATATTGACATCATTCGCCGCTGCTGGAGCGGTCCATTGGACCCGGTTGTCCACCCGACCAAGAAGGGGTTCAATTCGCGCGCGATTATCGACGCCACGCGCCCGTATGAGTGGATAAAAGACTTTCCTCCGGTGGCCGAATCGAGCAAAGAAGTTCTGGATGCTACGGCCAAGAAGTGGGGAGCGGAGCTCTTCGGAACCAACGGCAAGAAGTAATCCTGAGCGTAATCGCATCACGAGGGCAGGTCTATCACGAGCGTGGTAGGCCTGCCCTTTTTTATGACCTCTAATTTGATAGTCGCCGGCGCCTTGGCAGCTTGAATTGCGGCCTCGAGGTCGTTGGTGGACTGGATGGGGACTTCGTTGACCTTCGTGATGATGTCTCCGCGTTGGAGACCGGCGGTCATACCTACGCTGCCCCTCGCCACGTCGGCGATCAGGACGCCTTTTTCGAGCGGCATGTCCAGAAGGGTAGCCAGCTCCGGCGTGAGGGTTTGCGCATGAATGCCCAGTTTTTTCTGCAGCTGTTCGGTGCGGGCCCCAGGGACGGGCAATGCCTTGGATTTTTCCAAGACCAGAGTGGAGGCATAGATGGGGGCTTGCATCCTCAATGCGATGGCGATCGCATCGCTGGGTCGCGAATCGATCTGCAATTCCTGGCCCTTCAATCCTAGCGTGAGCGCGGCGAGATAGGTATTATTGACCAGGTCGGTGATGACCACGCGACGCAGGGTTGCGCCAAGCCCGCGTAATATGTTGCGGATGAGGTCATGAGTCAGAGGTCGCGGCGTTTTGACATGTTCGAGTTCGAGAGCGATTGCCCTGGCTTCAGGGATGTCAATCCAAATCGGCAGGAGGCGCTTGTCAGGGACGGTCTCGAGCACCACAACGGGCGACTGAGAGTTGGGATCCATCATCAAAGTCTTGACCTTGGTCTCCACAGGTTCGCTGATCTGCGCGGCCTGCAGGCTGGCGGGCACAAAATACAATGAAGAGAATAAAATGACCCACTTCATCGTTTGCATAGAAACTGCCTCCCTTCGAGCCAAGGAACCCATTTTATCTTCAATTGAGCACGTTATCTATGGCATTCGGCCGTTGTCAACGATAGGCTAATACGCGGTGGACGAGTGAGAGTCCATCACTCTGTTCAAGGAGTGGCTAGGGCGTGAAAATCCATATCCTCTCGCCGGAGATGGCCAGCCGGATTGCCGCCGGGGAAGTGGTCGAGCGACCTGCATCGGTGGTCAAGGAACTCATCGAAAATTCTCTTGATGCCGGGGCCACGGAGATTTCGCTCTCGATTGAGAAGAGCGGAACCGCTCGAATTCGAGTCAGCGACAACGGCGAAGGCATGTCGCCTGAAGATTTGTCGCTGGCGGTTGAACGACATTCCACCAGTAAACTGAAGGACGAGAGCGACCTTTTTCGAATCGGCACCTTGGGATTTCGCGGCGAGGCGCTACCGAGCATTGGGTCGGTCTCCAAAATGGAGATTGTCTCGCGTCCGGCGTCGGCGGCAATGGCCTATGGGATTTGCGTGGATGGCGACAAGAAAAGCGACCTATTCCCCACAGCCGCACCCTTTGGAACGACGATCGACGTTAAGGATCTTTTCTTCAACACGCCAGCGCGCCGGAAGTTCCTCAAATCTCCGGCCACGGAGCTAGGTCATGTTTGCGACGCGGTGAATCGCATGGCGCTGGCTTATCCGCAGGTGCACTTCCGCCTCACGCACGACGGCCGAAACATGGCTGACTACGTTGCGGCGGCGAATGTAAAGGACCGTTTGCATCAGGTTTTAGGCCGGGACATTGCCGCTAAGTTGATCCCTTACGAAGCCGCTGAAGG
>JBFJNS010000389.1:0-3341 GCA_041618055.1 Binatia bacterium | reverse complement strand
GCCCGGGGAGCAGGCGGTGATGGCTCGGCAGTTGATCGATCTACTGTTTAACGGCCCGTCCTTGACCGTGGGGGAGGCCATCCAGAGAGCCAAGGCCTCCATCACCGATCCCGATATCCGCAAGACCTGGGTGCTGCTGGGCGATCCGTCGGCGAGGCTGAGGTAAGTCAGAACTGAGGCATGAGTGATGAGGCATGAGCAAAAAATCAGAGCCAAGTTGTGCTCCCCCACTCAGTCCTCGTTACTCAGTCCTCATGCCTCATTGGTCGGCACTCACTCCTCAATCCTAATTACTCATCTCTCGTTCGTCGTCCTGGGTGCTCCTTCTTATACCAACTGACATGAGTTCCCCGACAATCGTTATCCGGAAGCTTAGGCAGCGATTCCCCGCGGGGGGCGCGATGTGGGAGAGCTTCCTGCGTCCGCGGCAACGCACATGGGTGACCGCTCTCGATGGGGTGGACCTGGAGGTCAAACCGGGCGAGGTCTTGGGGCTGCTGGGGCCAAATGGAGCCGGGAAAACAACGCTTCTCAAAATCCTTTGCACACTGCTGATCCCAACCGCGGGTCAAGCGACGGTGAACGGTTACGATGTGGTCAGAGATTCCTATCGGGTTCGACAGGCGGTGGGATATTGTCTGGATACCGAACGGAGCTTCTATTACCGTCTTACCGGCATACAAAATCTCAGTTTCTTCGCGACTTTGAACAACCTGGATTCACGGCAGGCGACGGCGCGTGTTGCCGACGTTCTCGACGTTGTTGGGCTGAAGGAGGCGGCCGAAAAGCCCTTCATGACGTACTCAAGAGGTATGCAACAGAAGCTCGGGCTGGCCCGAGCCCTGCTGACGGATCCGTCCGTCCTTTTGCTAGACGAGCCTACCAAGAGCCTGGACCCCGGGGCCACGGAAGAGTTTCGCCGTTTCATCCGTGGCAGTCTGGTGGAAAAGCTTGGCAAGACAGTTCTCCTGGTCACTCACAGCCTCGAAGAGGCTCGCGCCTGCTGCGATCAATTAGTGGTCCTCGAGGGCGGCAGGATTGCCTTTCAGGGCGCTTGGCCTGTGCTGCAAGATTTCATTCGGGCGCATGGTTTTCCCGGCCACTCTACGCAAGAATGAGCATTAGAAAGCTCATCGCTTTTCTCAAACGCGATCTCCGCATTGAAGTGAGCTACCGGTTTTCCTTTATCTTTCAGGTGACTTCAGTTTTCTTCTCTATTGCAGCGTACTACTTCCTTGCCCGCTTCATCGGCAATTCGTCGATCCCGGGCCTGTCCGCATACGGAGGAGACTACTTCGCCTTCGTGCTGATCGGCATAGCCCTTCATCATTACCTCGCTACCTCGCTGGACGCGTTCTCCAGGAGCATTCGCGATTCGCAATTGGCTGGGACACTGGAAGCTCTTCTCTCGACGCAAACGTCTCTTTCCACGATCATCCTCTTGTCTTCCGCCTATCCGTTTCTCTGGACATCTCTTAGCGTGGCTTTCTACCTCGCCCTTGGCGTGGGACTTTTTGGTGTGCACTTTGCGGCGGAAACCTGGACGGCGGCGGTTGTGCTATTGCTCTTGGCCGTCATCGTATTCAGCGGCTTTGGCATTCTGTCGGCGAGCTTTATCGTAATTTTCAAGCGGGGCAGCCCTATAGCCACGCTCTTCACCAGCCTGTCCTACTTGCTCGGCGGGGTACTTTACCCGGTCACGGTGCTGCCGGAGTGGCTGCGCCTAGTCTCCGCGTTGTTGCCGACTACCTATGCGATTGAAGGGATGCGAGCCGCTCTACTGCGCGCCGCAACATGGCCTGAAATGTGGCCAAGCGTTGGGCCCCTCGTCCTCTTTGCCGTTGTGGTGTTTCCCGCCAGCCTGATGAGTTTTCACTATGCGACGAGATACGCACGAATGACGGGAACCCTCTCTCAGTATTAGGAGCGCAAAGGCCTTTGGCTGGTTAGCCGTGAGTGGCGAGAACCTGCGGAACGATATCGGAGGCGAAGCTAGTGTCCTGGAACCAAAGTTCACTGTATAAATTCGTCGTCATTTCGTCCGTAAATCTCCCCTTCCCCTCTTTGCCAAAGAGGGGTTAAGATGCCAGAGAGAAAATTCCCCCTTTGAAAAAGGGGGAAAAGGGGGATTTGAATTCGATTCGAGTCGCACCCATCATTTGCATTTTCTCAACGAACTTCAGGTACACTACACTAGCGGTTGAGTATTGAAGACGCAACTGGACTTCTATTAAAAGCCTGTTGGTAGGTGCGTTTGACGTACGAAGATCGACTCATCCTGCTTCTTGCACGCGGCACATGCTCTCCGCGCGAACAGGAGGAGGCAGCGGCGTTGCTCGGGAGAGCGCTGGACTGGCATTTCATTCTTCAACGGCTCAGGGCGGAAGAAGCGTGGCCGCTGTTCTATAGAAATCTTTCCGTCCTCGGTTGTCCTGGTGTTCCGGCGTCAGTGCGCGAGACGATGCACTATCTGGCGAAGATGAACGCCCTGCGGAACACGCTTTTGACCGAGGAACTGGTGCGGTTGCTGAAATTGGTGGGCGATGCGGGAATTTCCGTGATTCCGCTAAAGGGGGTAGCGCTGGCGGAGTCGATCTACGGGGATCCGAGCCTGCGGGTCTGCAGTGACATAGATTTTCTCGTTCCGCGCCAGGCGGCGGGTCGAGCGGTCAGACTCCTTCTGGCCGAAGGATTCGAGGATGCCGAGAACAAATCAACGATTGCCGATATCGGTCTCTTGCTGAACAGCAACATCGAATATGTCCTCGTCAGCCGAAAACAGGGATTTAGTTTTACCTATGAACTCCACTGGGATGTTGCCTGGAGGTGGCGAGGGAATGACTCTATAATAGACGACCTCTGGGCCGAGGCGGGGCGGCATGTCTACTGGGGAACTGAAGGTCATGAATTGAGCCCGGAATGGCAGTTGCTCTACCTCGCTCTGCATGCCGCCCGCCATCAATGGCAAGGCCTGAAGTGGCTCGTCGACATACATGAAGTTATTCTCTGTTCACGGTTTGAATGGAAAAAGTTGAGGGCAAAGGCCGAGCGCCTCGGATTGGAGCGGATTTTGTTCTTGACCCTCGGCGCCTGTCACACGGTCTTGCGCACGCCTATGCCGCAAGATTTCTCTGCGACTAAGTTGCCAAAGTGGCTTAAGCTTTTTCCCGCGCGTTCCAATCCCGCCGACATCTGGGAACAGAATCTATTTCCTGTTCGCTTGTTCCCCCGGCTATCGGAAAAATTGCGCTATCTTGCCCGCGTGCTTCTCGTGCCCACGTTGGCCGAACAGCGGGATTTGGGTCTGCCGCAATTCCTCCGTTTTCTCTACTATCCGCTGC
>JBFJNS010000388.1:0-3348 GCA_041618055.1 Binatia bacterium | reverse complement strand
TTCGAGTTCGTCATTAACCTGATTACTGCGAAGCAGATCGGCCTGACCATTCCACCCAATGTGCTGGCGCGGGCGGATAAGGTCATCAAATAATTTTTGATTTTCGTCTGCGGGGCCGCTTGCCGATTTTGGATTGAGGAGAAGAACAATGAAAAAAAGAGTTTGGATGGGTTCTCTGTCTGACCCCAATCTAAAATCAAAAATCCAAAATCTAAAATGGGCGGGGTTTCTCGCATTGCTCGTGGGGTGGGCGGGAATCGCCGAGGCGCAGCAGCGAAAGAGTGCTTTACGGATAGGGTATCTGTCGCCCGTTGATGCAGCTCGCGAGTCCACCGCGGCCGACGCAATTCGACTGGCTCTGCGCGATCTTGGCTACGTAGAGGGGCAGAACATCGTCTTCGAATACCGATTTGCGGAGGGAAAGCTCGAGCGACTATTTGCGCTTGCCGCCGACCTGGTCGGTCTCAAGGTCGATATCATATTGGTAGCAGGAGGGAACCGGCCGATTCAGGCGGCTAAAAATGCGACCAGTACGATTCCCATCGTTATGATGGGCGCTGGACGTGATCCTGTTAAGGCAGGCTTCGTCGAGAGCCTCGCCCGCCCCGGCGGCAACGTCACCGGCCTTGCAACCCTTAGAACTGATCTGGGTGGGAAGCGGCTGGAGCTGCTCAAAGACGCGGTTCCCAAAATTACCCGTGTTGCGGCTCTTTTCGGTCATCCAACCAATGAAGTCAGCATAAAAAACAGTCTGCAAGACGCCGCGCGTGCGCTGACGTTGGTCGTTCAGCCTTGGCAGGTGCGAGGTGCGGACGATTTCGACAGGGTATTCGTGGCGCTTGAAAAGGAGCGCCCGGATGCACTCTGGGTGCACGAGGGACGTCTGATGCAGGATAATCATAAACGGATTGCGGGCGCTGCGTTAAAGAATCGGCTACCGACAGTGTTTGCCCATAGCGAAGCTGTAGGCGATGGTGGGCTCTTGTACTACGGTGCCGACCTCACGGTCAACTACAGCCGCATCGCTTATTATTTGGACAGAATTGTAAAGGGAGCCAAGCCCGCTGATCTGCCAGTGGAACAGCCGACGAAGTTCGAGCTGGTGATCAATCTCAAGGCGGCGAAGCAGATAGGATTGACGATTCCGCCCAACGTGCTGGCGCGGGCGGATCGGGTCATAAGATGACGGGAAACAGCAGTCAGAGATCAGCAGTCAGATGTCAGCAAAGATCGGAAAAACCATGAGCCAAACATTCATTGGCGCAGCTTTATTCTTTCTGCTTCTTGCTCCCAGCTTCATTGTCGAGGCGCAGCAGCTGGGGAGAATTCCGCGGATAGGATACTTGTCGGGCAGTGGCGATCCCTCCAATCCCGGGCCTCTTGTCGAGTTTTTCCGGCAAGGGCTGCAGGATCGCGGCTATGTCGAGGGGAAAAACATCCTGATCGAGTATCGCTACGTTGAGGGAAAGCGGGACCGGGTCCCAGGCCTCGTGGCCGAGCTCGTGCAACTCAAGGCCGATGTAATTTTCGTAGGAACTTTACCAGGGGCACGCGCAGCCAAGCAGGCGACCACGACGATCCCCATCGTCATGGTGCTTGCTGTGGATCCAGTTGCGACCGGGATTGTCGATAGCCTGGCGAGACCGGGTGGCAATATCACGGGGCTCGCCACACTTCAGCGAGACTTAGGCGGAAAACGGCTGGAGCTGCTTACGGAGGTGGTTCCGGGGAATTCGCGTGTCGGAGTCCTTTGTGTAGCGGATGCACCAGGGTCGGCCATCGCCTTTAAAGAGTACGAGGCTGCGGCGCGCGCCCTAAAGGTACAGCTTCACTCCGTAGAGGTGCGAGGTCCCAACCCCGACCTGGAGGGTGCAATTAAAGCTGCGGCCAAGGGGCGCGCGGGCGCGCTCATCACGATCAGGAATCCTTTGCTCCGTCGTTATACAAAGCCCATCACAGAACTTGCGATCACGAACCGGCTACCTTCAATGCACGAGGGAAGTGAGTCAGTAGAGGAAGGTGGCCTCATCTCCTATGGGGTTAATGATGCTGAAAATTTCAGGCGCGCTGCTTACTACGTGGATAGAATTCTGAAAGGGACCAAGCCCGCCGAGCTTCCGGTGGAGCAGCCGACGAAATTCGAGTTGGTGATCAATCTCAAGACAGCGAAGCAAATCGGAATAACGATTCCACCGAACGTTTTGGCTAGAGCCGACAAAGTAATTCGATGAAAGCACTGCGTGGATTCCGATGGTTCCAATCGTTTCGGGATGAAATCAACAGGCGAAAGTCAATTACGTGACGTGATGAGACTCGGATATTAATTGTCATTTAACCGGAGGGACCCCGATGCCTACTATCCTCTTCCTCTCTCTCCTTTTCTTGTTGGCCTCAAAAATTATCCCGCCAGCCGACGCCCAGCAGACAGGAAAAATTCCCCGAATCGGATACTTAACTGGCACACCCGTTACCGCGGACAATGCCCGTATTGAAGCATTTCGGGAAGGCCTGCGGGAGCTCGGCTACGTTGAGGGTACAAACATCGTCTTCGAATGGAGGTCCTACGATGGGAGCCAAGATCACCAGCGCGCCCTCGCAGCCGAACTGGTGCGTCTGAAAGTGGACGTCATTGTTGCTGTCGGCTCGGGAGATATACGCTCTGCCAAGGAGGCGACTGCCACTATTCCCATCGTCATGGTTCAAGGGGGAGACGTTGTTAAAAGTGGCTTCGTGGCCAGCCTGGCCCGGCCTGGCGGAAACATTACAGGCCTGGCAACGCCTCGTCCGGAGCTGAGCGGAAAACGGTTGGAGCTTCTGAAAGAGGTGGTTCCCGGGGTCTCGCGCGTGGCCGTCCTGGCAAGTTCAGCTGGCCGCGACTACGCAGAAATTCAAAGGGAGCTCGAGCGCGCCGCCGCGACGCTCGGAGTGAAGCTGCAATACCTAAACATCCAGAGTCTCAAGGATATTGAGGCTGCATTCCGAGCCGCAAGTAAGGAACGCGCCGACGCGGCTCTATTCCGGGTCGCTGGACCTGTCGTTTATCCTCACCGAACGCGGATTGCCGAACTCGCGATGAATAGTCGACTTCCAGCTATATTCGAAAGGGTCGTTGAAGTGGAAGCTGGAGGCCTCATGTCCTACGGAACGAACTTCGATGAATTGTATCGCCGCGCCGCAACTTACGTGGACAAAATTCTGAAAGGTGCTAAGCCTGCCGACTTGCCAGTCGAGCAACCGACGAAGTTCGAGTTCGTAATTAATCTAAAGACAGCGAAGCAAATCGGAATAACGATTCCACCGAACGTTTTGGCTAGAGCCGACAAAGTAATTAGATGAAAGCACCGCGTG
>JBFJNS010000387.1:0-3353 GCA_041618055.1 Binatia bacterium | reverse complement strand
TTGAGAGCACGTTTTATTGTCCCCAATACGTAAGCATTGCAAAATTTCTTAACGCTTGAGTCTAACCAGGCATTCTCACGCCGGCGATACTCGAGCTTAGGCTCGGCTTTTAGGCTTCGGCCATCGACCGCTCTTTGATTTTTGATCCTAAATTTGGCTTGCATCCACGCGGCCGACAGCTGAGATGCCGTTGATAGGCGAAGGCGAATTCTGAAGTATCCTGTGCCTTCGCCAGCGTGATCGAATGCGTCCAGAGTACCCAAAAATATACGAGCGACTGTCTCATTAAATCTAATCCGTTACGAAAGGGCGATTGAAGACGCGTTTGCCGACTAGTCCAGCGCATCCCCGCCTCCCGACGGAGGGATATTAAAAGGAGGGACAGGAGGAGTGTAGGGAGGAGGTAGGGAAGTGCAAGGAGGCAGGACTGCTGGTATCTTTCGAATGTCAGTCCGACAGTTGGTTTCAATGCCCCTGCTGGTTTCATTCACCAGTGCCGATGCCGCGTTATCGAGAACGGCGATTTCATCGATTGCCCATTGAATGATTTGCGCGCCATCGGCTTCTGCGGTGAACGCTCTTCCCGTCTGCATGGATTGCAATATCTCCGCGGCGCGGCCCGGCGGAATCAGCGTCGGCGCCGCGAAGCGCCGGTCTGGTCCGGTTCCGGCTATCTGGGTGAACTGGTTGTCGGTCAGCGGTATGCTGGCGCAGGATGATGGGGGGCGACAAGACAAAGTCGAGCTTCCGGATAACTGAGTGAATGCGTCACGGGCCTCGACAAACAGCGTTGAGCCCCGGATGACGGCGCCCGCGTTGGGGGTGAGAATGCGAATTTCGTCTCCCGGACGCATGAGCTGAGGGGCCACGTTGACGAGGATCGCTCCGGAGATAAGATCAATCGTGGATCGCGTGTCGCCGGTGGGTAGGGTTTCTTCACGCACCTCGAAATGGGTCAATTCAGGCACCGATACTCTGGCTTTTCCCCTGAACAGGATTTGCGCTTTCGATTTGATCTGAGTGTCGATTATGTCCCGAATCAAGACGTTTTCCCCGACTCGGAGAGACAGCGGAACGGGTGAGATCAGTCGGGAGAGTCGTGCTTGACCCTCCACCGCGCTAACTACTCCCGCGGGCTGCTGCCCGTGAACGAAAGCCGGAAACAAGAGCAAGGCGAAAACTGCATACACAATGGAACGCGGTCTTGGGCCGTATTTCATGACCAATCTCCCCTGCTCGAAAGCCGATTGACTGCAGTAGCGTTGCCGGAGATCACCTATGATGAAGGACGGTAGCTGCGAGCTTTTCGTATATCGGGTTCGGGGTGCTTGTCAACAATCCTCCCATTTGAATGGTTTTCGCTTCCGGACGGAATCAGACCCGTACTCAAGTCACAAGTTTTTCATTTGGCGATTTTAGTTTGACAAAATCCAGACTGATAGTGATAATCCCCCATCCTTGACGTCTATTCTTATCTTATGCCAGAAGTCCGGATGATTCGAGAATTCCTCGCGGCAAAAGTTTTTGTAATTCTGATTAGTACTTGGTTTATCCTCCCTCAGGAGCCGATCGTTGCGGCGCAGGCGCCCACGGCTGATGAACTGCAGGCGGCGATTTTCGTGGATCGAGCCGTCATCGCTTTCAATGGAAAAAAATATGACGAGGCATTGGAAGAACTGCAGCGGGCGCTGCGACTGGATCCGCGAAACGTCGACGCTCTGTACTATCAGGGGCTCGTTTACCTCGCACTGCATCGACCGTTAGAGGCGCGGGATGCGCTCGAAAAAGCGCGAGAGATCCAACCGGGTGATCTGGATGTGGCTTTCCAACTCGGGGTCTTTTATTTCTCGCGGAAAGAGTATGATAAGGCAGAGCCGCCGCTTCGGGAGGTATACGGCGGGGAGCCTCAGCGGCCCAATATTGGCTTTTATCTAGGGGTGATTGAGTATCACAAAAGGAATTACCGCGAGGCTCTGATTTACCTCAGAGCGAATGTGCCGAGGGATGATAGTTTCGCCCAGATCGCCGATGTTTATACCGGATTGACGGTTGCGGCGTTGGGCTATCCGCACCAGGCGAGCGCGGAAATCCAACAGGCATTACGCCGCCAGCCGGTTTCTCCCCTGGTGACTCCCGCGCAGAGACTCGGCGAGATTTTCGCGAGGGCGGAAGAAGAAGAACGTTCCTTCCGTGGGGAGTTGCGCCTCGGCGCGTTTTACGACACCAACGTGCAGGTCGTGCCGAACTCGAGCCGTGATGCTTCGGCGACGACCGTTCGTCGGAATACCACGAGGCGCAAAAGCGAAGGCCAAATGGCCAATCTTAAGGTTGCATACAATTGGCTAAGTCATCCGGATTGGGAAGGTGAAGTTTCCTACAGATTTCTTTACACGTACAATAACCGCCTTGCGGATTTTAACACGCAATTTCACACGCCGACCTTGGGCGTTGTCCATCGGGGTTCGTTGTCGAGTCCTTTCGGCGAACTGCCCTATGACGCGGGTCTACAGCTCACCTATGATTTTATTTCATTAGGCAATGCGCCTTTTACCCAGCGCTGGATCGTTAGCCCCTTTTTAAGGCTGGTGAACCCCGGAAACTTGACGACGCTGCAATATCACTTTCAGCTGAAGGATTTCTACGGTGATGACAGGGTGGTTCGCTCAGAGGTCCGCGATGCCAAGAACTACATAGTTGGTTTGACCCATGCATTCCTCTTTGAAGAGGGCCGCCACTTTTTATGGTTAGGATACCAGTACGACGCCGAGTTGGCCGAGGGAAAAAATTGGCGCTATCGCGGTCAGCGTCTCCTGGCCGGCTTGCAATACACACTGCCTTGGTGGGACGTTCGAGTGCGTTACGATCTGGATTTTCACTGGCGCTTCTACAATCGCAATCATACCTTGCTGCCGGCCAATGCGCCAAATTCAGTGAAGCGGCGAGACTGGGAACCGATCCATCAAGTCGGTATAGCCAAGGATTTCTTAAAAGATTTTACCCTTGCGGTGGAATATCTTTACGACCAAACGAACTCCAACCTAGCTTTGTATCGCTATGACCGCCATATCGTCACGACCAGCGTCGCCTGGCGGTTTTGATCTTGGCAAGCTGAAACATGGTCTGACGCGGCTGCGCTGAAAAATCTGTCTCAATCGAGGAACGCCCAGCTATTGGCGAGAGGTCGTGGGGGACGCCGGAGCATCCATCGCGTTATTTTCCGCCGTATCGATTCTGCAGTCGACGCAGGCGGACTGGCGCCCTTCCCCCCAAGGCTCCAGGCTAATGGTTCCTAATTCGTGCTTCCAGTGGGGCTCTAAGAAATGCCTGAACTCGTGCAGCAATATCCGGGCGTC
>JBFJNS010000386.1:0-3356 GCA_041618055.1 Binatia bacterium | reverse complement strand
CCCATGCCCGGCCCCATCTTCTGTTGTGACCAGCCATTCTGGTTCGACCCCATCATCGATCCTCCATGCGATTGAGCGGCGCTGACCCCTGTAATCGAAACTAAAAAGGCCAGCGCAAAACTAACGATGATTCCCTTTTTCATTCTTCCTCCTGTGTTTTGATTTGAGACTTTTCCGTTTTGTGTGCATCCCGAAGTATCCGGGAAATAAAAGTCGGCGGCACTACCCTTATGTAGCAGCCGCAGACGATCCACGGCGGTGAGCGCGGTCATTTGTACGCTGTGGCCGCCGCCTCATAAAAGCTCCGCTTTTCTCGCCACGAACTCTTCGCGGTCAATCTCCCCATTGGCATAGCGCCTTTTGAGAATCTCCAGTGGAGACTCATGCTCAGGCGACGATTTCACGCCTCCGGCATGCATAACCCAGCGGATGGCGAAGACAATGACGGCAACCACCGCGATCCAGAACAAAAGCATCATGAAAAAACCGAAAATCCCGAACCCCATGCCCCAACCACCCATCATGCTTCCGGACATCATCGAATTGACCTCCTTCGTCGTAAGCTGCGCCCAACTAACCCGCGTGGGGAGCTACGTCCCCTTCCGCAAACGACGGTTGTGTCGCTAAACTTCCTGTTACGTCTCGCGTCGATTCGCTGACTATGGGAGGAGCGAAACGCCGCAGGCGCAAAGCATTGCTCACCACCGAAACCGAGCTGGCGGCCATCGCCGCAGCGGCGATGATGGGCGATAGCAAAATACCAAAGACTGGATAGAGAACCCCCGCAGCCACGGGAATCAGTGCCGTGTTGTAGCCGAACGCCCAGAATAGGTTTTGCTTGATGTTGCGCATGGTCGCCTTAGAGAGAGCTATGGCCGTGACGACTCCGCGCAGATCTCCGGACATGAGCGTTATATCCGCGGCTTCCATGGCCACGTCCGTACCCGTGCCAATGGCAATCCCGACATTGGCCTGAGCCAGTGCTGGAGCATCATTGATTCCGTCTCCGACCATGCCTACCGTTTCGCCTTCCTCTTGGAGTTTCTTGACCTCTTTCGCCTTGTCCTCCGGCAAAACTTCGGCCAAGACCCGATCAATTCCGACCTGCCTTGCGATGGCGTCTGCCGTGCGCCGGTTGTCACCTGTGATCATGACGACTTTAAGGCCCAAACGATGAAGTTGAGCCACGGCGTCCACGGAGTTTGGTTTGAGCGTGTCGGCCACGGCAATGACACCCGCAGGCTTGCCGTCGATCGCCACATACATGGGGGTCTTTCCCTGATCCGAGTAAATGCGCGCCTTTCCCTCAAGACCGTTGAGCGAGATCCCTTTCTCAGCCATCAATGTTATATTGCCGGCCAAAACCGAGTGGCCATCGATCCGCGCGGAAATCCCCTTCCCCGGGATCGCTGAAAAGTCTTCGGGCTCTAAGATCTCGATCTCCCTTTCCCTGGCGCCGTTCACGATAGCTTGGCCAAGCGGATGCTCCGAGCCCCGCTCCGCGCTTGCCACGAGTCCCAGCAGTTTTTCTCCAGCCATACCGTCGGCGGTGAAAACGTCGGTCAAGGCAGGCTCACCCTTGGTTAGCGTACCCGTTTTGTCGAAAATCAAGGCCGTGAGTTTCTGGGCGGTCTCCAGCGCCTCGCCGCTTCGAATCAGGATGCCGTTCTCCGCTCCTTTGCCTGTGCCGACCATGATCGAGGTAGGCGTGGCCAAGCCTAACGCGCAAGGGCAGGCGATAATCAGGACGGCGACAAAATTAAGAAGCGCGTAGGTTACGGCAGGAGCGGGTCCCCAAAAGTACCACACGAGAGCTGTGATAACCGAGGTCGTGATAACCGCCGGAACAAAGTAACTCGTCA
Source organism: Binatia bacterium (assembly GCA_041618055.1). GTDB lineage: Bacteria > Desulfobacterota > Binatia > UBA9968 > UBA9968 > JBFJNS01. The sequence continues at coordinate 1,494 of JBFJNS010000386.1, read as the reverse complement.
CCTTATCGACCAGGCGCTGGATCGGCGCTTTGGAGCCCTGGGCCTCTTCGACAAGTTTAATAATTTGGGCCAGCACCGTGTCCTTACCCACTTTCGTGGCCTCGAACTTGAACGCCCCGGTTTTGTTGATGGTCGCGCCAATGACCTCGTCGCCGATCTTTTTATCGACCGGAATACTTTCCCCCGTGATCATCGACTCGTCTATGCTCGAATAACCATCGCGTATGAGCCCGTCCACGGGTATCTTTTCCCCCGGACGAACAAGGATCAGGTCTCCGGGAACAACTTCGTTCACAGGAATATCCCGCTCAACGTCATTGCGGATGACCCGGGCAGTCTTGGCTTGCATCCCGATGAGCTTCTTGATCGCCTCCGAGGTACGCCCCCGAGCGATGGTTTCCAGATAGCGACCCAACAGTATCAGCGTGATAATGATCGTTGAGGTGTCAAAATAGACTTCACGCGCAACTCCATGGGCCTCGAAAAACTCGGGAAGCAGAATCAGGCCGACGCTGTACAGATACGCGGCAGATGTGCCTACGGCGATAAGCGTATTCATGTCGGAAGTCTTATGCTTGAGAGCCGCCCAAGTCCCTCTGTAAAACTGCCACCCCACCCAGAACTGCACAGGAGTGGTAAGCACCCACAGGACGATAAAGTCCTGAATGATATCGGGGACCCATGGGAACAGGGAGGGATAGCTGCCGAAGAAAACCGGGATGCTCAGGATCGCGCCCACAGCGATCTTAATTCTAAGATCCTTGACTTTGGCCGCGTGCGCGGCTTTCTCTCTGTCTTCTCCCTCCTCTTCGCGCGCCAGGGCTTCATACCCTGCGTCAACTACGGCCTGTCTTATCGCAGCCGCGTCCACTACACCCGGTAGATATTCGACTACTGCCTTTTCGGAAGCAAAATTGACGTTGGCCGAAAGAACCCCCTTCAGGCCTCTGAGCGCTTCTTCGATGTTGTTCACACAAGACGCGCAGCTCATCCCCCGGATGCCTAGAGTCACCGTCTCGGCGACCACCTCGTAACCCGCCTCGGCGATGGCATCTACCAGATGCCCAGGGGGTACTTGACTCGAGTCCAATAAGACCGATGCTTGCTCTGTCGCAAAGTTCACCCGGGCCTCGACGACACCGGATACTTGAGACAGCGCGTCCTCAACGTGCGCCACGCAAGAAGCGCAACTCATGCCACTAATTTTCAGCGTAAGTTCCTGCTCTCCCATTACGCCCTCCTTCGACTATGCTCAGATCACTCGAACTCTAAAAGGTTGGATTAACCAATCCCTCGAATACTTTGCCATAGAGTGTTTGGCATAAGATCGCAAAACCGAATACCTGGCACTTCAATCAGCTCTTCTTTCAGTACGATTGTGACCTCTCGCCGCCCAGATATTTCCCGGGCTCCTTATCGAAAGCATTCTTGCACCCCTTGGCGCAAAAATAATACGTTTGACCGTTATGGATTGAAGTCGCCGCCGCTTTCTTT
>JBFJNS010000385.1:0-3385 GCA_041618055.1 Binatia bacterium | reverse complement strand
TTTCATTCCGGGTACGGCGAAGCGCCAAAATACATCACCAATTTGGCGACAATTCGGGCTGCGCTGTCGGATGGCAACGACCGAAAGAGCAAGCCCTCTTCGAAGTATCCGGCACTGCGGCTTCGATGATTATTTGGGGGAGGAACAAAGAATCGCTGTTGAGCTTTAAGAACCGTAGACCTTAACAAAAAGACTACGCGCCAGCACAACTAAGCCACGCCCTACGACGGAGGGACTCGGCATGGCGGAACAAACAATGAAGAAATCGAACGGTGGAGCAAGCGACTCAAGCGAGAAGGGCAGTTCTCACCATACCCTGGAAGCTTTCAATGTCGATGAGCTAAGCGATAGACGCGCATCGACACCCGTGCGGTCCGCGCCGGACAATTTAAAAGTCAAGGTATCGCACGAGAAAGAGGGACATCGCCGCGATAGCGCTGAGATTAAAATCCAATCGCGACTAACGGGTCTCGAAAGTCAGAATCGCCGCTTACGATTCCTGGTTTTTACAGCCTACCTTCTCTGTGGCTTTGTTCTCTATCTGCAATTCTCTCCAACGCATTCGGTCGTCGAGGAGAAGCGTACCCAGTCGAAGGAAGTCCTGCTCGTCGATAATTCGGGGCTCGCCCGCATGCATCTCAGGATGTACTCGGACCGCCCCGTTCTTCAGCTATTGGACAGCAACGGTACTCCCCGCCTTTCGCTCGGCATGCGTTTTGACGAGGCGCCGTTCATCGACTTCTCGGATAAATCGGGAAGAACGCGGGCCACATTTAATATGAGTGAACTCGATGAGCCCGCCATAAGGCTTTACGACGAAAACGGCGAGCCGAGCTTTACGCTCAACTAGCGGAGAGCCGTGCCGGGCCCATGGAAAGCGGGCGACAGAGTTCGACTGGTTAGAAATTTGCGCCTTGTCGTCGACCGACGGGCCGACACGATGCGCGACGATTGTTTGCGTCCGAGGGGAATTGTATTTCGCATCTCTCGTTCGTTTCGAACGTCATGAGAAGTTTCAGCGCACATGAGTGTCAATACCGGACCGCAAATACGACTTTTATGAAAAGATGAAAAGTGTCCTGGTCACAGGGGGTGCTGGCTATATTGGTTCACATATTGTACGCCAGCTGGGAGATGTGGGATATCCAGTCGTGGTGCTGGATGATTTGAGCAGTGGATTCCGCGATTCTGTTTTGCATGGCGAGCTCGTCGTTGGCGACGTCGGCAACCTTCCGCTCGTAAGACAGTTAATAGCGCAGCATGAATTTTCAGCCGTCATTCATCTGGCGGCGTTTACCAAGGTGGAAGAATCTACCAGGGACCCGCTCAAATATTTCCACAATAATACTTTCAAAACGCTACAGCTACTTCAGTGCTGCGTCGAAGCGGGCATAAAAAGCTTCGTTTTCTCTTCGACTGCCGCCGTTTACGGTGCGCCTTCAAATGGAAGAATCGACGAGGAGGGACCTACGGTCCCGATAAACCCCTATGGCGCCTCCAAACTGATGGCTGAGGAGGTCGTGAGGCACTCGGGTAAGGCGTATGGTTTGAACTATGTGATCCTTCGTTATTTCAATGTTGCCGGATGCGATCCACATTGTCGCATCGGCCAATCAACGCCTGATGCCACTCTTCTAGTCAAAGTTGCCTGTGAAACTGCCGTTGGCAAGCGACCCCGCATGAATCTATTCGGTACCGATTATCCGACTCCAGACGGCACAGCGATACGCGATTATGTGCACGTGGAGGATATCGCCGACGCGCACTTAAAGGCGCTTGCTTACTTAAACGACGGTGGACAATCTGTGGTATTGAACTGCGGCTATGGACGGGGCTACAGCGTGCGTCAAGTCCTGGAGGCGGCACGTCGAGTCAGCGGCGTGGATTTTGAGGTAAATGAAGCGCCCCGTCGGCCGGGCGATCCGCCCAGCCTGGTCGCCTCGGCCGATCGAATTGGCGAGCTGCTCGGCTGGCAACCACGTTATGCGAACCTCGACGTCATTATTCAAACCGCATTTGAGTGGGAGAAAAAGTTGCTCCGAAGCCAGCCGGCCACGGGATGAGTTGACAGCCCGCCGTGGGGGTACCGGTAGGACCGGTACTGGGTGTACGTTGGGATTAACGAAATTTCCCGTGCCAGGCGGAGGGTACTCCGTCTGTGGCTTCAAATCGCGTCAACCGCCTGGCGGCCCGGCGGCCGCCCTCAATCTATGCTCTTGACGGCTCTTCCCCGATCGGACGATGACTCAGATCGCGGGGCAGATGAGTGGGATCAACTCAGGTCGGGCTGTAGCCAAGAATCTGCTTCCCTGCAAAAGAGTTAAAAAGTTACTGAAGAAAGGGTAGGCTTTCAAAATGGTTCCCGCTTAGGGCGAATTGGACAGAGCAAGCCTTCATTCGATCCAAGACCTTCGGGGCGCTCAGGAAGAGGGAAATCACAAAGAGCTTAAGTTTTGGCCGTATTTCACCCGGTCAAGATGCCGCATATAAGCGACAGAATAACTAAAGAGGCCGGCCATGGCTCGAATATTCAGGCACTATGTGCCGAAGTCCCTGGTACTGGTTGCGTTGGCTGAATTCGCTATCCTTTTCGGCTCTGTCTATTTCGGGGTTTACCTCAATATCAGCGGTTTTAACCCGACCGAAAAACTGCTCGTAGGCTCCTTGTGGAGCAAAGCGGCCCTTTATGGCGCGACCATGCTTTTGCTCCTTGCGACCATGGGACTTTATGCACGGGGCCTGAGGGAAACACTGTACGGCATCTTATTTCGAATCGCGTTGGCTTTCGCGGCCGGCCTGGTAGTCATGGTCGCAATAACTTTCATTTTCCCTGCGCTCTCTGTGGGATCGGGCGCGTTTACAACTGCTTTTCTGTGTTCCCTGGGTCTCATCACTATTTTCCGTTGCGTCCTTCATGGTTTCGGGGCGAGCCCTTTGTTCGGTCGGCGTGTTCTTATCTTGGGCACGGGCAAAATCGCCGCCCAGGTAGAGCGGCTCCGACGTCGGGTAGACCGGCGAGATATGGTGCTGGTGGGATACGTCTACGTGCCTGGCGATGAGCGCGTCGTCAACCCGGAAAAAGTGCTGACCATAAGAACGAGCCTGCGTGCCCTTGCGCGTGAGCACGGCGTAGAGGAAATAGTGGTCGCTTTTGACGAGCGTCGACATCATTCTCCGGTAAAAGAGATCCTCGAGTGCAAGATGAGCGGCATCAAGGTGATGGATCTGATGAAATTCTTCGAACAGCAGACCGGCAGGATTCCGCTCGATGGAATGACCCCGAGCAGTCTCATATTTGCTGACGGTTTCGTGCAGGCGATCATCAGGACTTCCGTCCATCGCGGTTTCGATATTGTGGTGAGCGCTGCCATGCTGGCGCTGACCC
>JBFJNS010000384.1:0-3397 GCA_041618055.1 Binatia bacterium | reverse complement strand
GCTGAGGTGGTGGCTCACTTGAAATCCTGCGGCGTAAGCCTCGTCGGCGGTCCGGTGAAGCGAGATGGGGCCAGAGGGTTGATGATGTCGGTTTATTTCCGCGACCCGGACATGAATCTGGTAGAAGTGTCCAATTACAATCAGTGAGTGTTGGGTGAGCATATAAATAGACATCAGACGTCTATTATCGCCGAGGTCGGTCCACGTCGATTCCAAGTTGGACCATTCTTTCCCTGGAAAAGTAGTGACGATTGCGGTTCTATTCGTTGACAACCGCGGAGCGATCTTATAGCCAAAAAGGCAGTGAATGACCTCCAATGCAACTACGGAAAATTTGGATGATGCAAATGTTTCTCAGAAAGATTGAAATGCCATGACGCTTAAAAGATGCGGCGGACTGTTGGCTATTGTTTGGGCAATCGTAATTTTGTTTCCCTCGCTTTCATCGGCACAGGCGGTGGATTTTCCCAAAGGATGTTTGGATTGCCATGGCTCCAATCCAAAATATCCGGTCCGGGGCATCAGATCCCAGTACAATACTTCGGGTCACAAAAACATCGGCAACGCCTCCTACGCCAACGGCAGGGGATGCCAACAGTGCCATACGAACGAGGGTTTTATCGAATACGCAAGCAAGGGATCGGTGGATCCCAAGGGCTTTATTGCCAATCCTTCCGAGATCGGCTGCTTTACCTGTCACTCGCCGCACGAAAGGGGCAATTTTACGCTCCGTAAGGCAGATAAAGTCTCACTCGCCAACGGCGCAACCTTCGACAAGGAGAAAGGCAATTTATGCGCGAACTGTCACAGGGCGCGTCGCGTCGCCAAGGAAGAGGTCAAAGCCAGTGATATTCCAAACGATCACTGGGGGCCTCATCACGGTCCGCAGGCGGACATGCTTCTCGGCACCAACGCATACGAGTTCCCCGGCAAGAAGTACTCAAAATCGGCTCACGCGATGTTGCCTGCCGCCAACTGTGTCACTTGCCACATGAGCCAGCCCACCGGTCGTTACAGTCTGTCACCGATGGTTGGAGGTCACAGTTTCAGAGTCGAGGGCGAAGTGCACGAATCGCCGAAGCTCAATACGGCCGCGTGTGAAGGCTGCCACAAAGATATGAAACAAGTTAGAGACGGCACCGTCTTTGCCAGGCCATCGGCGGCCGATTACGACGGTGACGGAAAAGTGGAAAATGTCCAGGAAGAAGTCCAGGGACTGTATGAAAGGATCATTAATTCCAAAGGGACCGGACTGCTTCAAGTGATGAAAAATCCCCTTTACGATGCTAAAGGAGAATTCATCAAATCCAAAGTCAAACATCCGGTTGAGGTCGTGGCTGTTCTGTACAACTACAAGTTCGTCAAGGAAGACCGGAGTCACGGAATTCACAACGCGCCCTATGCGATTCAATTATTGATGGACTCCATCAAGGCGTTGGATAAATCCTTCGATGATTCGAAAAGGCCTTAGTCTTCTGGGCGGAGGCGCTAAATAAACCGACGCCTTAATCTTCTTCGATGCCGCTGTCCGCCGATGATGGCGCGGCGCGAAGAATACGGCGTGTCGCCCAGGGTAAATGTTTGTTCGTGAGCAGTAGCAAAAGATCAAGATGATTTCTGCTTCCAAACCCTGTAAAGCAATTAAAGATGGTACCCTCCGCATATACCCAAACTGGTTTGACACCATCCTTTCCGCTTTGATCGCGGTTTAGACACCCCGCGCAGCAACCGGCATCTGGTTTCGAAACGATCGAAATGAGGAACGTCATGGTGAATTGGAAAAGGGGTCGGGGTCTTTTTCACGACTAGACCGATGAATCACGAGATTACGCTGCTGGGCGTGTTCCCGGTAGAAGCGGTCGTGACCGAACTGGCGGAATTGTTCCGGCAGGAGACCGGCCACATCGTAAACTCGACATTTACAACGTCGGGGGTCATTCGGGAGAGACTCGAGGCGGGAGAATCCGTAGACCTGCTGATACTTAACGATAACGAAATCGACGAGCTGGCGGTGCAGGGTGTCGTCGCCACGGGCTTGCGAACCGACATCGCCCGCTTTGGATTGGGAGTCGCAGTACGGCGGGGCGCGCCACTACCCGACATCTCCACGCCTGAAGCATTAAAGCAAACGCTCTTGTCTGCGAAGTCAATAGTATATGCCGACCCGACGCGGGGCCGCGGCGGGGCTCACTTTACCGACGTGCTAAAGCGTTTGGGGATCGCCGAGGCGGTAAAAGGGAAGACGCTGCTGTCGAGCGGTGGCACCGCCAGCACCGAGGCGGTAGCGAGGGGCGACGTAGAGCTCAGCGTGCAAGGAATCAGCAAGCATATCCTCGTCGAGGGGGTCATGCTGGTGGGCCCGCTTCCGAAGGATTTACAAAAGGTCCAGACCCTTTCGGTTGCTGTGGCGGCCAGTAGCCTGGTGCCCGAGGCGGCGCGGGCCTTTGCGGCTTTCTTAACGCGGCCGTCCTTCAAGTCGAAGTTTGCCGACGAAGGCCTGGACTACCAGGAGTTAGGTGAGCATTGAGGCGATCGCTTGGCCTTGGTACAGAGTAGCATTGCGTCGTTTCGCGCGCTCGTTTGCAGCGGTTAAAGACAGGAATTAAACCAAAAGCTGGAAAACTAAGAGATAGCCGAATTGGTTCAGGTGGGATTAGCTATCGGAACTATGCCGCAATCAGGCTTCTTTCAAGGCCCCGATCAAATCCAAGACGCCCTTTTTGCCGTCGGCAAACAACATCAGGGTATTATCGGCGGCAAATAAAGGATTGGGAATGCCGGCGAAGCCGGGGCTCAAGCTTCGCTTCATCACCACCACCGTCTTTGCTTTGTCCACTTCCAAAATCGGCATTCCCGCAATGGGGCTGGAGGGGTCCGTACGCGCCAGGGGATTGACTACGTCATTGGCGCCGATGACCAGTACCACATCGGTTTGCTCGAAAGCCGAATTGATCTCGTCCATGTCTTTCAGTTTTTCATACGGCACATTGGCATCGGCGAGCAGCACGTTCATATGACCGGGCATGCGGCCCGCTACCGGGTGAATGCCATATTCGACGACGGCTCCTCTCGCTTCCAGCAAGTTGGCCATATCTCGCACGGCATGCTGGGCCTGAGCGACCGCCAATCCATAGCCCGGCACAACCACCACTTTCTGCGCGGTGTCGAACAGCATGGCGACTTCTTCGGGGGACGTGGCCTTGATTTTTCCGGCATAGACATCCTCTCCCGGGGCGGCGCCTCCGGCCGCCGGTGCTATCGTGCCGAAGAGAACGTTTATCAAAGACCGGTTCATCGCCCGGCACATGATCTGCGTCAGGATGATGCCGGAAGCTCCCACCAGTGCGCCTGCGATGATCAAACCGGTATTGGAAAGCACGAAGCCGGTTGCGGCGGC
>JBFJNS010000383.1:0-3401 GCA_041618055.1 Binatia bacterium | reverse complement strand
GCGCCCTGGCGTCAGGGATTGATTTTTTGACAACCTCCTTGTTTGGAGAAGGTCTTTGCGGATCACTGCGTCAAATTCAAAGTTAGGGTAGCGCAGGTTTTCAAAAAAAAGCTTCAGAAATCCTAAGAGAACCGAAGGCACTTGAGGGGAGGAGGCATTAGAAAAATAGGTTCCGTCGACTCGGTGAGTGCAGGGAACAAAGACGGGATTCCTGGCTTTTATGCCTATACTGAAAAGTACCGGCGATCCGATAGCTAAGTAAACCTAGGTTCCAAGGATTCGTCGATGGAGTAGAGCCAGAATCGGCGTGCGTGAATCGAACGTTCCTCGCGCCGGGAGCCGCGCAATACAAGACTATCGGAGGATGTAGTGATGACAAATATTGTTGTGTGTGATGACGTAGATGGTGCATTCCGAAATTCTGGAGAGCTAGCTCGCGCTGGTGCTGTGGGTACGGTTGTGGTTTATGACCAAGTGGCAGAGACGCGGGAAGAGCTGGTTCACCGCTTGCAGGAAGCAAGCGTCGCATTGGCCATCCGCGATCGGACGCTGTTTGATCGCGAAACATTGGCAGCCCTTCGAGAGCTTCGGTTCATCGCCTCCAGCGGTCCTCATCGCATCGATTTGAAAGCGGCGACCGAGTTGGGAATCGTTGTTGCTACGACACCTGGCGCATCAAACGCATCCATAGGGGAGCACGTTTTTGGACTGATACTGGCCCTTGCGCGGCGCATCGTCCCTTCGGATCATGCCGTGCGGCAGGGGCGCTGGAAGCCAATTCCAGGCATGGAGTTGGAGGGAAAGATTCTAGGGATTCTCGGGCTCGGAAGGACCGGAGGGGCCGTGGCTGCGCGCGGCCCGGCCTTTGGGCTCAAAGTGATTGCATGGGGACCGACACTGACTCCCGAACGGGCCGCCGCCTCCGGCGCGAAGATGGTCAGTGAAGAGGAGTGCTTTCGTGCCGCCGATATTCTCTCGGTACACCTGCGCCGCTCTGAGCTCTCGCGCAATTTTGTCGACGCTACCCGGCTAGCCTTGATGAAACCGTCGGCACTGCTCATCGATATTTCGTGGGCAGGGATCGTGAACCGACAGGCATTGGCGGAGGCGCTCCAACACGGCCGACTTGCCGGTGCCGCTCTCGACCTTTGCGATACCTATCCGGTTGATGGTAATGACCCGATTCTCGATGCGCCCAATACAGTACTTACGCCGCACCTGGCATGGCAAACCACAGAGTCTTACCAGCGCTCAGCACGCATGGCCGTGGACAATATCCTGGCTTATCTCAGCGGGAGCCCGAAGAATGTCCTCAATCCGGATGCCTTGAAAACCTCCCGCCAAGCAGCGCCTACAACGTGAAAACGACCGCGTCAATAAACCTCGAAATCAAATCTTATTATTGTTAAAGTTACGTTTCGGGCATTGGTAACGGCTCAGTTGAGGCCTCCACAAATTTGGACTCGTCCAATTCGTCAGTGGAAACGCTGTATGGCGGCGGCAGCGGCTCCCTGCACGGCCGGCAGGGGACAGAATCCGTTAGGCTCCACTCCAAAAACTGGGTTGAATTTGCTGCGAAAGTTTTCGAGAGCGATGACCGCAGCTAACTCTACTAACTCCTCGTCGCTGAAGTGCCGCTTGAGACGATTGAAAAATCTCCCCGTAACCCGTTTCCCCGTGTAGGTCATCCGCTCGGCCAGCTCCAGAGCCAGGCGCTCCCGCAGTGAAAGCAGAGAATTTTTCTTGTAATTTCCCAGCACTGCTTCGACCTTCTCCGCTGCAGCCCCATATTGCATCGCACTGGATGCATTAATATCAATTCAAAATGGGCAGCCGTTGATATTGGCGGTCTTGACACAGACGAGATGGCGCAACTCGGCCTCAATCAGTCCCGAAGCCTGAATGCCTGCCGCTAGCGCCTGAACTCCTTTTTGGATCGTGGGTCTTAATCCATATATTTTAGCGGTATTCGACACGAAGCCGTAGCGTTTCTCCTGCTCTTGAAAAACAGCGCGGACCTCCTCATTTGCCTCCTCTTTCGTCACACCTTTGATTCTGGCCATAAATTATCCTCCTAGATTGTACTCGCACTTATCCAGTGTTTCGAATTTCGTGGGGCGCGACAGCTTCTTGAAAAAGAAATTCGCCAGCCTCCGCCGCTGTGGGATCAAACTTCACGTCGCAGCACCGCCGTGCCCTGGATCTCCACCAACATCTCGTCCCGAGCAAAACCCGTCGCCGAGACGAACTCTACATAAGGGCGCGTCTCCTTGAAGAGCCGCTGAAAGACGCGGCTCGCGTCGCCCATCGCTTCCCGCCGCTTAAGAAAGATGGTCACTCGGCGAATATCGCGAAGGGAGCCTCCTTGGCTCTCCAGACAGGCTCCGAGAGACTCAAAGCTCGACTGCGACTGCGCCTCCTCTGTGGCCCCTTGCCCCCCTGTGCCAGAGAGAAAAACAAAGTGTCCGCAGACCAGGGCTCTCAGATACGCACGGGCCGGTTCGTACTCGACCCCTCGCTTGGAAATGAATTCAGATCGCACCATGGCGGTGGCCTCGATCTCCACCAGTGCATCCTCGTGCCGAAACTCTCCCACGAAGATGCTGGCACTGGCCGGGCGGGTTGCCCCCGGGACGAACACCTGCTGCCGCACCTTCCCCACGGTGTCCCAGATCTCCCGGCTCTTCATGTAGACAACAATTCTTAGAATGTTCTCAAAGCGACTCCCCGCCGTTTCCAAATCCTGGCGAAGCCGAGCCATCGTCAGCTCGGCTTGCTCCTGGGGGTTGTTGGCTCCGGATCCGTTCGCCGAGACGATGGCGAATGGCTGACCGTCGAGCTCAAAGAATCGGTTACGCATAAACACTCCTTTGGATCGAAAGTTCCGTGTCCGATTCCCGTGCTTGCTCTCGCGGGTTCTCCCTTGGAGCGTTAAGACCCCGCCTGCGCTTTCTTGCGGCGAAACACGATGGATGCCTTGGTTTTGCCGGGGTCGGGGAAGCCTTCAACCTGCGCATCGCCACCAAGGCGCCTTCGCAACTCCTCGAGCGGCCCAGCATCCAGGGCGTACTGGGGACAAGCAACGACGCAGATCGGCTTCTCCCCATTTGCCCGGCGGTCCAGACACAAATCACACAGGCGCGCGGGAGCGTCTTCAGCGAATTGAGGCACCCCATAGGGACAAGCATCATGGCACAGGCGACAGCCTGGAAGGCATAGGTCCTCCGCCACGACAACGACGCCATCTTCAGGCCGCTTACTAATGGCTCCGACGGGGCAGCTGTCCACGCAAGGCGGCTCGGCACAGTGGAAGCAGAACAAGGGATAAAAGCTGACGCTTGGTTTGGGAAAGCGACCGCCCTCAAGCGATGCGATGCGACAGAGCGCCACGGATCCCGCCG
>JBFJNS010000382.1:0-3404 GCA_041618055.1 Binatia bacterium | reverse complement strand
GGCTTCGTTGGCGGCACTGCTGGTGTTCATGGTCTGGTATCCGTATCCCTATCGGGAAGTATCCGGCGGGCGCGAACTGTTCCTGATTCTGGTGTCGGTGGACGTGGTGCTTGGCCCGCTGATCACGCTGATGATCTTTAATCGCTCCAAGCCGCGGCGCGAACTGGTACGTGATCTGGCCATCGTCGGACTCATTCAGTTGTCCGCATTAGCCTACGGCATGTGGACGGTGTTCGTGGCGCGGCCGGTGCATCTGGCATTTGAAATCGACCGTTTTCGCGTGATACATGCGGTCGATGTGCCGGTCGAATTGATCGATCAGGCGCCGCCGGAACTTCAGCCCTTGCCATTGTTCGGTCAGTCGATGCTTTCAGTGCGGCCTTTCAAGAGCGAACAAGAGAGATACGAAGCGACCATGGCCGCGTTGCAAGGCATACATCTCGGTGCCCGGCCTGACCTGTGGGAGCCCTATGCCAATGCACAAATGCGCGTGCTGCTCGAAGCAAAGCCGGCAGATCGATTGAAAGAGCGATTCCCTGAGCAAGCGGATTTGATCGATGCTGCGGTTGCGCGCACCGGTCAGTCAATCGAATCACTAGTCACACTGCCGCTGGTCGGCAGAAGTTCTTACTGGACTGTAATGCTGGATTCGTCCACCGCTGAAGTGGTCGGGTTCATCGCTCTGGATTCGTTCTGATCCAAACGTGACCGGAACAGAAATTGGAGTAGCCCGGGAGGAGCGTAGCGTATCCCGGGAATCCAGGATCATCAAAGGCCTTCGACCCCTTTAATTCCTGTTGGCCGGGGGTAGCCCGGCGGCTACCTACCTTTCTTGCGCGGCCAAGAAAGGTAGGCCAAAGAAGGCCGCCCCACTGAACCGCCCCTCCGGGGTGCCCTGCGTGACTCGAAGCGACAGGCGGCTGCGGAACTCGCCCGTGCGAAAAATCCGCACGGACTCAGACAGTCCTCGCCGACTTCCCCTGCCGCTTCTGCGTTACTCGGCGGTTCAGAAGGGGGATCGTGTAGATGCAACGTCAAAGAGACCGTACTTTACAATTACAGCTCTTCAGAGAAAGCCAATAAGTAAAGATCTCACCCCCGATGTCTTGAGAGATTGCCGCAATGCGTTGGATACTGATTGCATGGTTGCTTGCTTTTGTTTTGTCGCGATCGGCATTGGCCGATCCTGTAGCGCCAGAGACAATACGTGATGCGCGCTCGGACTGTGTGGTTGAAACGTCAGGAGGTGAGTATCCACGCTATGTCGTCAAGAAGCTCGGCAAGGTTATTTTTGCGCCACGCTCGGACGGAATCACGAAGGCATTGTTCTCACCAAGCGCGGAGTATCTTGCGTTCTTCGGCTCGGAGATCGACTGGGTCGATGTGGGTGACAAGGGATTTGCGGTTGTCGTCATGCGTTGCCCGACCGGTGAGTTGCGAGGGTTCGCCAAGGGATTCCCGGGTGCGGAGGCGGGATGGGTCGATGACATGACGATCAAGTTCCACGACAATGCGACGAAGAAGGATATCGTGGTGAAGATCGTCCCGGACGGTCAGTTTTCTTTTCGTCTGGTCGAAATCCTGTTGCGCGACGATTGAGTTCGCACCTTCATTGCCAGTCAATTTTGGTGTGGTCAAACGACCCGGTTATTTTCATGATTAAAAGTAATCAAGAGTGTCAGACCCCTTCTGCACGTGTAATTACGGAGCAAACGGGGCGACATCTCCAGCAAAGCGATGAATCACGGCGTACTCCACCGCCAGAGCTCTTAATCGAAAATTCTCCTCAGACTCTGGTGCAGTAAACAGGTTTAGAAACGCTTGATGTGATGGGTACCAAATCGCCAGTACCTCATCAAGTGGCTGCTCTCCAACGGGCTGCCCAAGAACATTGTGACGCCAAAGTATCCTGGCACCGACGGCGGAAAGAAGTCGGTCAAGCGCGGTCATGTAGCTTTTGAAGAGTTCGCCATCCGGAAATCCGGCGCTGTCGGAATAGCGATTCAGGTTCAACATCAGCGCAGGCTTGTCGTTCCCGCCCGTCGCGATTTTGCGGATCGTCTGGATTTCACGGTCGTTCTGATTGTTTAGTCTCAGCATTTTGCATCCGAACAAGTGTGAGATAGCGAAAATGTAAAGCGAGAGGGCAGAGGGCTTCGCCCCTTGAATTTCTTGTACTCCCCGATTCAAACAGCCCGCCGTAGTGCCGATCTACTTGACCGGTTGCGCGAGCGGTTGACCCTTGTCCACGATGTAGGTCGCCAGGACTTTGGCTTTCCCGCTGCCAGTGTTGATGCCTTCGTGCACGACACCGGCCGGGACGAATAAAGTCTCTCCCGCCTTGATCACTCGCGGCGGTTGTCCGTCGATGTGCAGTTCGATCTGCCCCTCGAGGATGTAAGTGACTTCCTCCCCGGGATGCGTATGGCGACCGGTTGTGACACCCGGGTCGAACTCACCGCGGACTTGTACGGCGACTTTGCCTGGCCCGCACACATCCTGAGTCTGCAATGCGATGCGGGCAAAGCCAGCCTGCTGTGCAGCCGCCATGCCAGCACTACCCAGTACGATCACAGCGATGGTACTCAAAAATCTTCGCATTTGCGCATCTCTTCATTAGCAAAAAAGGGTTTCAACCGCTCTAAATACTCGGGAATCTTTCCCGATCGGACATAAGCATTAGAACATCAAAGGGCTTCTGAAGCATCAAAGGGCCTCGACCCCTCTAAAGCTCCAGCGCACGCAATGACGCGTGCCATGCGGCGCGCGCAGCAACGGCCGAGAGGTCTTGTCGTCGATCACGTTAGCCTTGCTCAAGTTGGGAGTGCAACAACGCCCGCAATTGCTGAGCGGCTTCGGCGAGGAACAGAAAGCCCGGGGCTTGGTCCTCCTTGAGCTTGAAGTAGACGACGTTTCGATCATCGCCTTCTCGGGGGTTGGCGATCCGGTCGATAACGACTTCGAATCCGTAATCGACGGGATGGAAGGCATTGGAGATCGTCACTATCCGGTCCTGCGCCGTGCTCCTGAATACAAGCCGATGCGAGTAGTTACCGCTCTCATCGACTCCCCGGTCAAAGCCAAACTCCTTCACCAGGAACTCGAAAGCCTCCCTAACGCGGGCCTCGAATTCATCCCCGGCGTTTGCAATGTCACGCTCGTTCATGTGCAGGTTAACGTTGCGCTAAGGGGCGCGGAGCCGCGAAGCGGCGGAGCGTCCCAGCGAGCATAGCGAGCGCTTTGAGTGCCTTGTTACATGCGCTACGCACTGAATTTGGAGTGTAAGTCAAGTAACTCGCCATAAAGATCACCGGCGACTTTGGTGTTTTCCTGAAGTTTCCAAAGCTCCCTTTCAAGTTCTTCATCACTCATCCCGACCAGTGCATTGGCTAAGTAGTTATCTG
>JBFJNS010000381.1:0-3419 GCA_041618055.1 Binatia bacterium | reverse complement strand
TGTGTTGCGCGAGGCCAAAGTTTGCGGTGATCTGCTCATAGTCGCGATTAACAGCGATGTCTCGGTCAGGACGATTAAGGGCCCCAAGCGTCCGATCATGCCCGACATCGACCGAGCTGAGTTGATCGCCGCGCTGGAAATGGTAGATTATGTCGTTTTGTTTGATGAACCCGATCCGTACCGCCTCATTGTGGCGCTCAAGCCAAATGTCCTGGTTAAGGGCGGAGACTGGAAACCGGAAGACGTTATCGGGTCAGATGTTGTCCGAGGCAATGGCGGGCGGGTAATCGTCGTCCCCTACCTGAAGGGGTTTTCAACAACCGAGATCATCGAAAGGATACGGGAATACTAATCATGGCACGCATCTGTTCCATTTGCGGCAAAGGCCGGTCCGTTGGCTACAACGTCAGCCACGCCAATAACAAATCCAAGCGCTCGTGGCGCCCGAACCTACAGAGGGTCCGAGGTAAATTCAACGGGCAAGTCAAACGAGCTCTGGTTTGCACGGATTGCATCCACTCGGGTCGCGTTGAAAAAGTCGCGTGACTCGGTGGCGCGCACGGTCACTGTATTTGTCTATCTTCCCCCTGCTGGTTTTCCGCTTGCTCGCCGGTTCGACCGCGACCGCGCACGGCCTTGTAGACCCCTTTAACCTTTGAAATGTTGTGCAATACCTGCTTTAGGTGCTCGGAGTTCCTGATCATCACTTCAAACGTGTTCAAAGCCTTTTGTCCCGAAAAAGTACGGATTTGAGCTCGGGCGATATTGGCGTCGGCGCTGGTGATTGCGGCGCTGATTGCGGCCAAAAGGCCCGGCTGATCTACGCACGTGACCTCGATTTTGACCGGGCGCGGTATCTGACCATCGGTTTCCCAGCGCACTTCGATCTTGCGGTAAGGATCGCTTTCCAAGATAGTCGGGCAACTGAGTGTGTGCACCGTCACTCCCCGTCCACGAGTGATAAAACCGATTATTCTTTCCCCCGGCAGCGGATGACAGCAAAGGGCAAATCGGACCAGCACATCGTCGATTCCTTTCACGCGGATGCCCAAGTTCTTCCTTTTGCCGGAGACTATGCGGAAAAGCCGCTCAAGGGAGCCTTCGACTTTCTTGTAGCCACCTTCGAATTTTTCCGCTGGCAGGAGCTTCGACAAAACCTGTCCGGACGTAATGCGGCCATAACCGAGCGCCGCCAGAAGCGCTTCCTCATCCCTCAAGCCCATCTCTTTAATTAATGATTCGAGGCTGCCGTCGCGCTGGAGCTCGGCATAATCCAATTGGTACCGCTGGAGATCGCTCTCGATGATTTCGCGGCCCAGGGCCACGCTCCGTTGGAGTTGTTGGGATTTCAACCAGTTTCTAATTTTCGATTTGGCCCGAGGGGTCTTGACCAGCTTGAGCCAATCCCGGCTTGGTGCTTGTTGAAAGGTCGTGATGATTTCCACCGTGTCGCCACTGCGCAGGATATACTTTAGCGACACCAGCTGGCCGTTCACGCGGGCTCCTGAGCAATGGTGGCCGATATCCGAATGGATGCGATAGGCAAAATCGATCACCGTGGATCCCTTGGGAAAGTTGAGCAAATCGCCCTTGGGCGTAAAGACGTAGATCTCGTCGGAGAACAGATCTTCCTTTAAGCTATGCAAGAACTCTTGCGGGTCTTGCAGGTTCTGCTGCCACTCGAGTAACTGCCGCAGCCAGGCGAACCTTTGCATGTCACTTACGGGGAAGTCGCCTCCTTCCTTGTATCGCCAATGAGCGGCGATGCCTTCCTCGGCCACGCGGTGCATCTCATGGGTGCGGATTTGGATTTCTATGCGCTCTCCGTACGGGCCGATCACGCTCGTGTGCAACGATTGATACATATTGGGCTTGGGCAGGGCGACGTAATCCTTGAACCGCCCCGGCACCGGCCGCCACACCGAATGGATGATCCCCAGCGCCTCGTAGCACTCGCGAGGGGTATCGACGAGAACACGAAAGGCCACCAAGTCATAGATCTGGTCGTAAAGGAGATTCTGGCTCTCCATCTTTTGATAAATGCTATAGAAGTGTTTGGGCCTGCCGCTGACTTCCGCCTCGATCCCCTCGGCTTCGAGCTTTCGCTTGATGACAGAACTCACCTCTTCGGTGTATTTTTCCCGGTCGCTCTTCTTTTTCGCCACGTTCCGTTTTAGCTGGTAATAAACCTCGGGATGGAGAAATTTGAGCGACAAGTCCTCGAGTTCTGTTTTTATCCATGCAATGCCCACGCGATGAGCCATGGGCGCATAAATGTCGAGCGTCTCTTGCGCGGTCAGGATCTGTTTTTCCAGAGGGAGGTGGTCCAGGGTTCGCATGTTGTGGACGCGATCGGCGAGTTTAATGAGAATGACCCGGACATCTTTGCCCATGGCCATGAGCATCTTGCGGAAATTCTCCGCCTGCTTTTCTTCCCGGCTGCTGAAATTGGTGCGGCTCAGCTTGGTGACGCCATCGACTAGCGACGCGATCTCCTTGCCAAAGATGCTCTTGAGCTCATCCAGGGTTGCCAGTGTGTCCTCCACGGTATCGTGCAGGAGACCGCCAACCACGCTCGGTTCGTCGAGCTTGAGATCGGCGATAATATCCGCCACGGCCATCGGATGGATGAGATAGGGCTCGCCCGAAAGCCGCTTCTGGCCTTTGTGAACCCTCGCGGAGAACTCGTACGCCTTGCGAATCAATTCAGTATTCGCCGCCGGGTAGTACGCTTGCACCTTCTCCACGAGATCGGTGATCTTCACTTCTTTGGTCATGGCATCGGCGCCGGAATCTCAGTTCGTCGCAGTGGCGCAATGCCCCAGCGGACGACCCTGAGTATGCGCTGGCGCTCCGCTATCACAATGGCTTGCAGCAACCTTACGGCCTCCTCAAGTCGGTCATTGACGACATAATAATCGTACTGCATTACATCTTGAATTTCACGCCTGGCGTTATTCAGCCTTCGGCGAACGATGTCCCTGCCATCCGTGCCCCGGCTCGCCAGCCGTCGCTCGAGTTCATGCCAGGAGGGGGGCAGGAGAAATATCGAGACTGCCTGCGCATATTGCTTTTTGATCTGTCTCGCCCCCTGAACATCGATGTCCAAGAGGATATCGCGTCCCGTCCGAATCGAACGCTCCAGCGGAGCCCGCGGCGTCCCATAATAAAAATCATGCACCTTCGCCCATTCCGCAAATTTCCCTTGCGCTTTCATCGCCAAGAACCTGTCCCGACTAATAAACTGATAATCTCGCCCGGCAACTTCGCCGGGCCGGCGCTCTCGAGTCGTACAGGATACCGACAGCTTGATTTCCGGAAATAGCGACAACAAGGCGCTGATCAGGGTCGTTTTCCCGGTTCCCGAGGGCGCCGACAAAATAAAGGCGATTCCTCGTCGTTTGTTGCGGGGGCTGGCA
>JBFJNS010000380.1:0-3430 GCA_041618055.1 Binatia bacterium | reverse complement strand
TCCTTGACCGTTACCCCGATGGGAACGTTGAAGCCCTGCAAGTAAGTTCCGTTGTCACCTCCAGGGCGGAGGCCGTACTTGGCAAATTCACGCGCGATGTAGTCTCTCGCCAGCTTGATCCCGGGGGTGTCCACTCCGCGGCCGGTCAATTGCTCCGAGGCGAGATAGCGAGCGTGCCCTGCAAGGATGTCCGCCGCCGACTGCGGCAGCGAAGGGATCTCGAAGGTCCAACCGTGCAGCGCGACGACTATGACCAGGCCAGCGGCCATGGCCGCTAGGCGGGAATGCAGTGAGATCGGGCGCTTACGCGTTCGCATTGAGATCCTGGATAGAGACATTCTTGCTCTTCGAGCGATGTTGAGATTAACAGATGGAAAGGGCTTTTTGAAGCACGCCGCACAGAGGGCCAATGCGAAGCCGCTGCTGGTTTTTTCCCTGCGGCGCCTTTAGATTCAGGACGCGGTTACAGGTCATTGCCCCTGCCTTTGAAGGTTCGGGAAGCGCCATTCGTCAAAGACTTACTTTGGCCCTGCTTGATATTGCTATTGAAAAAAGAAATGTTACCATTTAGTGCATTTTCAAACCGGAGGTGAGTCTGAGATGGCGAAAACTGTTGTTGTGTATAGCCAGCCGGGTTGAGGCCCGTGCAATAAAGAGAAAGAGTTTCTTTCTCAGAAAGGCGTCGATTTCGTCGACAAAAACGTGCGTGCCGATCAGGCGGCCTTGAAAGAGCTTATAGGTATGGGGTATAGCAGCACGCCGGTCACGTTAATCGACGGCGAAGCGGTTGTGGGATTCGATCAGCAGAAACTTGTAGAACTGCTAAATCTATAATTCGTAAGAGAAAAAATTCTGTATCTTGCTACGCGCAATAGAATCTGAAGGATCATGGCGAACGGTTAAATTGACGCGTGCCA
Source organism: Binatia bacterium (assembly GCA_041618055.1). GTDB lineage: Bacteria > Desulfobacterota > Binatia > UBA9968 > UBA9968 > JBFJNS01. The sequence goes on along the minus strand of JBFJNS010000380.1, from coordinate 2,513 downwards.
GTTGTTACGGTACGCGCCACTAATCCGTGATTTCAAAGTGCTCGACAAATATCTTTGTTGGAGGTGCTCAGTATGGGTTTTAGAACCAGGTTTCTCTCGTTAGCACTCGGGGCGGCAATGATTGTTAGCGTCGTGCCTGCCTGGTCGCAAACTGTTAAGATCACGCCGTTGGGCAGTCACGACGGCGAGTTTTGCCGCAATGATCGCGCGCTCGTATTGGAAGATCCGGACGGGACTAGGATACTCTACGACGCTGGACGCACGGTGCGCGGCCCTGAAGACCCCCGCCTCGGCAAGATTGACGGCGTTCTACTAAGCCACGTACATACCGATCACATGGGTTCCGAGGCTCCCGCCCAAGCCAACGAAGGCACATGCGCGGCGCCAAAGCCATCGATGAAAGTCACACCCAACTCCAACACCGTGAACATCGTCGTGGGTAAGAAAGCTAAGCTTTTCGTCAGCGGCGAGATGGCCAAGTGGCTCTCTAAAAAAGTAGTCGCCGCCGGCGGCTCCGCCGATCAAGTCTTGCTCGTGCGTTTCGGTGCTATGCGCAAGCTGGGCGGCGTATCCATCTATAGTGTTCCGGCCGCTCACAGCAACGGCATCGATCCGGAATTTCTTGGAGGGAACCTGGCTAAGGAACTGGAGGGAAACGGCCTCACTGCCTATGTTGGTCCGCCGGGAGGCTACGTGCTCAAGTTCAGCAATGGCTTAGTCACGTATCTATCCGGCGATACCGGCATAATCGCCGATCAGGATTCTGTCATCCGCCAATTTTTCAAAGCCAGCTTGGCCGTGATAAACATCGGCGGCATTTTTACTACTGGGCCTGAGGAAGCCGCCTTCGTGATCAATGACTTGGTAAAGCCAAGAGCGGTCATTGCCTCACACGCCAACGAGGAAGCCACCAAGGACGGCAAGGTTAATCCCAAAAGCCTGACCGCGGAGTTTATAAAACACACCAAGGTGCCGGTCCATATACCGCTGAGCGGTAAGACCATGGAGTTTGACAAAGACGCCAAGTGCGTTGCGGGTTGCGGCAACTGACAACACCACGTTGAACAGCAGAGTTTACCTCGATAATTGCCGTACCTAACAGCATACTTTTACCTCTGCGGATTATCATCTGGCAGACACTCCTGGCTATGGCGAACAAGTTGCGTTGACCAAGCTTTAACGATTCAATAAAGACACCCGCCACGGAAGAAAATCATGGCAGACAGACTCGAAAGACTCATTGAAAGTTTACAAAAAGTCGAGTTCACACGCCGGGATTTTATTCACAAGGGCATGTTGCTGACAGGAAGTCTAGCGCTAGCAGGTGGGCATCATGATTTGCTGGGGACACCGCTGGCCAATGCCGCTATCGTAGATCCGAATGATTCGGCGCTGAACTCTTCCGAAACCAAATTCACGGCTACCGATGGCGCTTCGATTTCAGGCTACCTGAGCCGACCCAAGGGACAAGAAAAGCACCCTGGCGTCGTTGTCATTCATGAATGGCGGGGACAGAACGATCACACACGAGATGTGTGTCGGCGATTGGCCAAGGCCGGCTATGTTGCCCTAGCTCCGGATCTGCTGTCGCGATCGGGGGGCACCGAATCTTTTTCTACCCCTGAAGCGGCTACCCAAGGCCTTTTTAAGCTTGGGGACGACATCTTCACCAAGGATCTTTCCGGTGCCGTAAACTATCTTAAAGCGCAAAATTATGTTCGCGCCAACAGGATTGGCGTCATAGGTTTCTGTTGGGGCGGAGCCAGAGCGCTGCTGTTTGCAACTCGGACCAAGGATCTCGCGGCGTCTGTGATTTACTACGGCGCAAATCCGCGGAACCTAGAAGAAGTGAAAAACATTACGGCTCCGGTGCTGGGTCATTATGGTGAAGCCGACGAGCGGATTACCTCGGCCGTGCCGAAACTCGAGGAGGCGATGAAAAAATACGGCAAGTCTTTCGAGTACAAAATTTACCCTGGCGCACCACATGGATTTAACAACGATACGAGCCAACAGAACTATCGAGAAGAGGCGGCAAAGGAAGCCTGGGCCAAGACTTTAGAGTTCTTCAAGAAGCATCTGCAGGGTTAGAGCAGGCTGCAAAAAAAATCTGTTTTCCATTTGACAGTGGTTGCATCTCGCAACAGTGCCCCGTCTCATTTTCTCTGTGAGACAAAGGCTCCGGGCTGAAAAAAAAGATCTCCGGTCGCGGCTTCGGCTGTTCGACCAGGCGACGAGGCGACAGCGCGATGACTCCCGCTTTGCTTAAAGGGAAACAAGAAGGACGGGGATGGACGCGGGAGGATCTCTACAGGCGTGGCGGCTCTGGTTGATACTAATATCTTGGTTTACCGTTTTGATCCTCGTTTTCCGGCCAAGCAAAGGATCGCCTCGGAGTTGTTGCGCCGCGGAATTGAAGAAGATTCCGTTTGCGTTCCCCATCAGGCCATTGTCGAGTTTGTAGCTGCTGTGACACGGCCACTGATAGGCGAGCCGATCGTTCAATCGTCGGT
>JBFJNS010000379.1:0-3437 GCA_041618055.1 Binatia bacterium | reverse complement strand
TGCTTACCGCAATTCACACGCCCGAAAGTTCGAGGTTGGTTTTGAACAATAACCAGGAAAGAGTCTCAGAACTCGGACTCCGTTTCGCTCTTACAAAATAAGCCTTAACGCCTTTCTTTGAAAAAGCGGCTGATATTACCTTTTGCCGCCCGCACCAGTCTTTTGTGATCTCCGCGTTTCGGGGGCTGAAGACATAGACTCAGCCGGATTGTAGCCCGTCCCGTGTACGTGCGATCTTTTACTGTGAAAAAACCCAGTTTCCGCACAAACACTAGTATAGTGTCCCTAACGGTTCTTGACATAACCAGTCGAGGTTTTTGGCGACTGGTTCGCTCGCATTGTACGCACAAATCTCCCCTTCCCCTCTTTGGCAAAGAGGGGTTTAAGTCTTCTCGGAAATATTCCCCCTTTGAAAAAGGGGGACAGAGGGGGATTTTGAATCAGCTAATCGCACGGCTTGGCTGTAAATGAACTTCTGGGACACTACACTAGCCATGAGGCCCTGGCCGCTGGCTTTTCTAGTACTCTTGCTGCCGCAGTCGCTGCGTTTCCTGGCGATTCCGCTCGATAACGCGCTCGTTTTGCTCTATCTGCTGCTGGTTAGCCTGATACTGAGACCGCTCCTGACCTTGAATGTAATCCCCAACGAGCGCACCCGCGCCCAAGCCCAGAGCGCCGCCAATTGCTGCGCCCGCGCCCGGGTGCCCTACGGTTGCGCCAATAATACCGCCCGCAGCGGCGCCGCCCAAGGCGCCAATGCCTGCGCCCTTCTCTCGGGTCGTCATTGCCCCACCCGAGCAACCAGCAAAAATGATGACAGCTAGTGCTACCCCAGCGATGCGAATTGAAGTAGCCTGGCCGAGAGTTTTCGTATTCATGACACCTCCTATTGCGCGCTGATTCCGATTTCCGCGTGAGCGAAGACAAAAAAGGAGCAACCAGGATGCCAGGAAATGACAGTGGCAAAGAAAAGGATTTTTGCGGCAATTTTGACCGTTAAAGGGCAAGAATCGAGATGTAGGTGAAAGTTTATGAGCAAAAGTGTACATGCGCACCGGGTTCAAACAGAAGCGATATCCGTTTCTATAGAAAGAACGTGTTACAGAGGTTGGAAAGCTTCGTCGAAACGAAGATTGAGGTACAGCGACTGGAGTTCTAGAATAACCATTGATCTATTTCCTCACTGCGGCAGTGACGCGTAGCCCCCATGGCGCGAAGGTGAGGAAGGAAATTTCGATGCAAGACGCAGCCGTTCTAGTGCCGGTATATCGATCCGCTGACGAGGATATCCATATTGTCATGGTCCTTCGAAGTGAGGGTGGCGTTCACGGCGGGCAGTTGGCGTTTCCCGGCGGAAAAAGAGATGAGTGCGATGACTCGATGCTGGAGACGGCTTTGCGGGAGGCCAGGGAAGAAGTGGGCTTGCATCCGGATATGATTGAAGTGCTAGAGCAACTTCCCATCGTCGAAACTAGAACCACGGGTTATCGAGTGCATCCGTATCTGGGTCGCCTCGTAGCGCCTGTCACATGGCGACCCGCCGAGCGCGAAATCGCCGATATCATCGACGTCAAGCTCACCGATCTCTTGCGGCCCGGAGCCCATGCCGAAACCGTGGAGCAGTTTCCCACTTGGGCTAGAGCGTCAAAGGTGCCGTTCTATCGGGTCGGTTCACATCGCCTATGGGGTCTTTCCTACCGCATTATCCACCCGCTCATGCCGCGTCTCGTGGCCGGCCAGTGGTCCATTTGAGTTTCAAATCAAGAAACGATAGCGCGTTGGAACTGCTCGTGGAGACGGACAGGAAAGCCTCGGCTGACTCCCGGCGGCGTCTTCTTCACGGGGCAACCTTTGATTTTCGTATGGGCGAATTGACGGACGAAGTTAGGATCCGCGGCATCATGAGAGCTGGGTCAGTTCCGCCCGCCCGATACCGCGTCTCGTCTGCGAGCATTCCCTACCCGACGCCATCATCGACGAACCGCGGGGTTACTTTTTCTTTACCGAAACCGTTTCCATGAGGTATTTTGCCAGAAACGGCCAGACCTGAGTGGCATCGGTCTGTATTTCTGCGTACACGCCGTTCTTGGAGGCTTTGCGCCAGGATTCGTTTTCGGAATAGGTGCAGCCGGAAAGATGGCCATAGTAGGGGCGGTCGGGACATATCCGGATGCCATAGCTGAAGCGGCGTTGCGGCAAACTCGCTCCCAGGCGTTCGTTGATGATTTCAATCAAGGGCGCGACGTTCTGGGTGTTGTTGCGCGGCACGCCCCCGCCGATCGTGAAAATCCCGAAGCGCTTTGCTTCCGTGACCATCTTAATAAGGTGTTTGCTGTCGATTTCAAGGTCCATCAACAGGGGTTTTTTGCCGGAGCGCCTTCGTTGGATATTGTGGATATAGATGTCGTTGCCGAGTTCGGAATCGACGAACGCCGGAACGAAGACTGGCACGCCATGCAAGTAAGCGGACTTCAAAATGCCGCGTTCGTTGGGATAGTGCTTGGCGAGGTATTTGCCGATGGTTTTATTTAGGATTGCTGGGCTGATGGGGTGTGATCCGTCGAGCATGTTGACCACCTTCCCCAACACTTCTTCGACCGTGTCGAGATTGGTTTCGGGTTCGAGGGTGTCAGTCACTCGGTTAAGTTTTCGGCGAGCTAAGGCCGTATCGTCATAGATTGGATTGTATTTGTAGTGCTTCAGCCCAATCGAAGATACAAGGCCATGAGCCATAAGCGCCCCCGTGGAGGAGATCGCGTCGATCCATCCAGCCTCAATCATGTCGCAGATGACGAAGTCCATTTTCCCCACGGTCATGGCCCCGCTGATGGTCAAGAAGCGAACGCATTGTTTGTCACACACCATTTCTTTTAGCGCGTTTGCTCCTTTTGCGACTTGAGAAGCGACTCCGCCGTAAGAGCCGAGTTCCGTGATCAAGGATGGAATCGAAGTCTGACGGTCATGAATCCACTCATCGAGGGCCCTGTAGAGTATGGGCATTACAAATCGCGGGTCAGTGAAGACCGCATCGGGGAAAAAGCCGTCTCTAATTTGGCCAGGGCGCGCCAAGTCGAACTGGTTGATAAACAGCGCACGAGCCGGTTTCGAGTAGATCGCTTCGGCGTATCGTTCTGAAAAGCCACCTACAACGATGACGTTATCTTTCCCTCTGCGCTGTTTCGCGTACTCAGATGGGCGGAGGATCCTGCGACACCACTGATGGTCGACAAACTTTTGCAGGAGCTGCCCAAGCGGGGACCCTGGCAACCCGTCGTAGATCAGAGCGGGCTGGTTGTTTGAAGCAATCATGTCATGGATGGTTTTTGCAACTTCGCCAAGCATTCTGGCGCCAAAGGCACACTGCCTCATGCCATCGACAATGTCGCCCACCGTCGCGCAGGTTCGCAGATCCAGTGACTTGAGTTCTTCAAACTTCA
>JBFJNS010000378.1:0-3437 GCA_041618055.1 Binatia bacterium | reverse complement strand
CCGGGCTTTCCCGGTTGGCGATGCTTGGGCCAGGCCCCCGCCGACATCAGTGTCGCTCCTGTGGCGTTCGGTACCCAACTGGAAGACTTGGTGCCCGAATTCGTGCGCCGCACCGAGCGTCTGGGCACGACTCGTCTGGTCAATTCGGGTCCGGTGAAGGAAAAGGTCTTGTTAGGGGACGAGGTCGACGTTACGAAGATGCCGATTCACCAGGCCGGCATCCGCGACGGGGGCCCTTATATCGGTTCTGGGCTGATGATCACCAAGAATCCCGAAACCGGCCGTCGCAATATCAGCTTTCATCGCCTGCAAATGAAAGGCCCCAACAAGTTCGGCATTCTTCTTTATCCGCGTCACGCCTGGGCAAACTATCAGATGTACGAGGCCCAGGAAAAACCGATGCCCGTTGCCATTATGATCGGTCACCATCCGATGTACTACTTTGCCGCGGCGACGACGACGCAGTACGGCGTGGACGAACTGGAAATAGCGTCCGCACTCCTGCAGGAGGAGGTTGACCTGGTAAGATGTGAAACCGTGGACATGGAAGCTCCCGCGCACGCGGAGATCATCATCGAAGGCGAGATTCCCCCCAGGGTCAGGGAACCGGAGGGGCCGTTCAGTGAATTCCAGGATTATTATCTGACGGGCGCGGGGAAAAATCCGATCGTGACCGTGAAGGCCGTCACGATGCGTCATGATCCGATTTTCAAGAACGTTCAAAACGGCGCCGAGGTGGAAGGCTGTGTCTACCACAAAGTTCCGATGTCGGCGCAAATTCTGCGCCGCATCAGAACGGTAGGCGGCTATGCGGATGTCAAAAATGTTCTGGCGTTGCCGGGAATTTTCGCGGTCGTCGTGCAAATGACGCCAAGATACTATGGCGAGGCGCGCAATGTTCTTTTGTCGGTTCTTTCAAGTGAGTATCAGCATCCCAAGATTGCCATCGCCGTGGATGAAGACGTTGATATTTTCAACTACGCGGATGTCCTCTGGGCCATCTCGACCCGGGTCAATCCCCAGGAGGATATCATCGTGATTCCTGGCGCCAAGATCCATGCGATGGACCCCTCCTGCCCGGAATTCGGCTCCGCGGGCGCGCCGGGCTGGCATCGGATCGGGGGCAAAGTCATTATTGACGCGACCAAACCGGCCGAATGCGACGGGGCTCGCCGCGCTGAATTCGAGCGGCTGCGGCCCGTGGGCTGGGAATCGATGCGACTGGAGGATTATCTGCCCGAGGGGTCGCCGCCGCTCCGCTCGAAACCAAAGATTCCCGGACTAAACAGTTGAACCGTGGCCGGACTCCGGGGCGCTTGTGGGACTGTTGATCACAGGCCGACCACTCAACGGGGGTCAAAACGTTTAAACCGTTCAACTCGTTCAAAGCGATTCGAACGATTGGAACTTTTGGAACGGCTTGAACTCTTAGTGAGGCCCCTTGACCATGCTAGGAATGGGTCGGCCCAGGTTCCTTCCGTAACTAGCTCAGGCGAGAGCGGGGCTCAGCATGCCCTAGGGCGTGAACAAGACATCGATGAAGCTCCCCGATTCCTTGTCGAACATCCCCATTTCCACGCCTTCTCGAAGCCAGCCTTTGGCAACCTTCAAAGTTGTCGCATCGGGCCACTTGAAGTCGGCGGGCAGGAGAAACTCCCTGGTTCTCTGCCAACCCGTTGAGAGCTCCTCCGGTGTTTCCAGGCCGAAAAAGCGCTTCGCATTTTTTCGAAAATGTGCCTCATCCTTTTGCACGCCAATGTAAGCCTCAGTCCATGCGGCGCGTAGCTTCCCCACTCCTTCTTGATTCGCCTTTACCCATGGATCGAGGCCGGCAAGCCAAATAACCGGAAGGATTTTGGCGTTGAGAACCTTTGCCATCTCATCGCGCAATCCCATGAGGACGCGATATCTCCCTGTCGTCAGGAGGCGTGAGACATGCGACTCCCAGATGAGGCCGGCTTCTACCTCACCCTTTTCGAGAACCGCAATGATTGCCGGCGCGCCGAGCTTCTTGAGCTGAAAATCCTTTTCGATGTTCCCGCCTCGCTTTCGCATGATGAAGTCAAACAGGTTGTAAAGCGTCGTCACTTCCGAAGTGAGCGCGACCGCCTTGCCTTTAAGATCGTTGATGCTCTGGTAGGGAGCATCTTTGCGGACGAGAACGAACATATGCGATGTTTGATAGGGCTGGATCAATCGAATCGGGATTCCTTTCACGTTGGCGCGCAATGACGCCTCGGGGGTCATCAGACCGACGGAAATCGCCTGTATGCCCAGCAATCGTTGAATTTCCGGGACGCCGGCCCAACGCGGCTTCATGACAAATCCGTTCTTCCGATCGAGTCCCTTGTCGATGATGTACTGACCTCCCAACCCGAAAAGTCCGTCTTCGGGGACGCCGACCTCGATGCTCGGCAGCTCAGCGGCTCTCGCGGGTACAGTGACCAGATAAGCCGCGAAGAGAACCACTATCGTACTGACGGTGATCCGGAATTTACTCTTCATAATCGCACCTCCTATTGGACTGACTGCAGTACCAACTTGAGCAGTTGTTTTTTGAAGTCGATGAATTTGAGGTCGTCCAAATCGCGTTCTGATGCCGCCAAAGGATTTTCCAGAATCTCTATGATGCGAGCCGGGCGGGCGGATAGGATTACGATGCGGTCACCCATGTAGGCGGCCTCCTCGACGTCGTGCGTTACCAGCAAGGTCGTCTGTTTCAGCCCGGTGCAGATCGAAAGGGTATCCTCTCTGAGTTTACGCGCGGTTAACTGGTCGAGCTTGCTGTAGGGTTCATCCATGAGAAGCACTTCGGGCTCGATAACCAGAGCGCGAGCGAGACCCACTCGCTGGCGCATGCCACCGGATAAATAGAGCGGGTATTGCTGACGGAACTCGAGCAGATCGACTAGCTTGAGATACTTGTTGATGCGCTCTTGCCATTGGGTTTGAGACACTTTCATGCCTTTGAGGGCGAAAATGAGATTACCCTCCACTCGTTTCCAGTTTAGGAGTCGCGGATCCTGAAAGACATAGCCGATGCGCGGAAGATCGCCCGTGTCGTCCCGTTGCGAGACAATGTTGACGCGACCCTGGTCAAGATTTTCGAGGCCGGCAATGACATTGAGCAGGGTTGACTTGCCGCAGCCCGAGGGGCCGAGCAGGCAGGTAGTTCCGTTTTCTTTGGCGTCAAAAGAAACCTTCCCCAGAACGAGCATGTCTTCGCCGTCCTCGCGGTGATAGAACTTCACGGCGCCATCGACCTGAACGTAAGCCACTTACCGCCTCCAGGCCTGGGCGCGAGGGCGCCACCGCGTTACGGCTCTTTCGAGCCAGCCGATCATGCCGAATTCTATGATGATCATGACCACCAAGAAGCTGATGGCCCAAGCCAATACCGTTCTCATTGAAAACACATTGAAACCCCGGACGACTTG
>JBFJNS010000377.1:0-3444 GCA_041618055.1 Binatia bacterium | reverse complement strand
GGAACCCATTCCACCGGGGCGCCTTTCTCAATAGCCACCCGCACATGGTTACGAAAGATAGCCGGTGCCGCCACGACTTCTCCCGCGGCGATAAGATCCAGCAATGCCGGCGGGATGATCGTGTGCAATGTAATTTCCTGGCCCTTCAGCTTTTTCACGAGCTCTTGCCCCTTGACCTTCATGATCGCACCCACAACCTTGGAACTGGTGTCATCGATCGTGAGCGCCAGTTTGCCTTTAAGTTCGGGATGCAGTAGCCCTTCATAATGTTTGGGTACTGCAGTCTTGGAGAGAAGCTTCACATTATAAGCAAACCCTATATACGACTCTCTGGCGATTGCCCAAAAGTAAAGCCCGCGCTCGCCCTTTTGCTTTGCGTCTTCGGGATAAGCTGTAAAATGCGGCGAGTGGTACGGTCTCAGTAGAAACGCATCGCGCATGAACATGAGATTGCCTTCGGTCGTTTCCACAGTGTCGACGATATGACGTCGCGCTTTGGACTCCTCCATCATTCTAACGGTGATATCGGAGCCCGAGGCGCGAAACGCTTCAACGCTTACGCCTGGATACTTGGCCTCAAAGGCTTTGACCATCGCTTTGTACGACCCGCCGGCGAGGGAGGTGTACCATACGACCTTACCCTCGCTCTTAGCGCCCGCGTACAGGATCTGTTCCCGATCCGGCCCGTTGTAGGTGACAAGCTCGGCCGTGGTAAGTGGTTTACGGCTTTGCAGCCATGCCTCGGAGGGGAGCGCCAAAAGCATCAATGTCGCAAGAGCGAGACTATTCATGTTTCTCAGCCTCCTTGTTGTCCACACGCAGCACCGTCAGCCTTGACCGATCATGCTCTGTTTTGCCTTATTTCAGACTTGGGGATTCTCTCTTGATGGCCCACCCTACTCGGCCAGTCGTAGGGCATGCATATCCACTTCCACCTCAGGGCGGGTTTCCTTGTTGGCTGGCCCCAAAACCTGTTTGATTAAGTCCAAGCGGTCTGAAGCCTTTCCAATGCCCGAACCCTATGATCTTGATGACGCCTCCCGTGCTCACCCGCGGCTCCATAGACGGACAACCCTATGGCCGCCCAAGGCTCGGATATCACGCGAAAATGAACACTGTCAACGGCCCCTGCGCTTTGCGTGGCGCAGGAAAAGTTTCGCCCGCAGTCGAATTCGAACCGACGTTGTACAACCCGCCTGCGGCGACAATGGACACAGGAATGGCGAGGTTTGCTCATTGACAGGATTTTCTTGTGAGCGTATATTCGAATTCCGTGATGCGCCCTTCTGAGAAGACGCGTTGCGGTTTTTTATTTTTGGGGACGAGAACGCAACTTTGAGCTTTGATTTTATCCTCATCGCGCGTCTCAAACAGTGAACCTATGGCCGTTGTGGCAATCATCCCCGCGCGCTATGGCTCGACCCGTCTGCCAGGCAAGCCGTTAGCTACAATCGGCGGCAAGCCGATGATCCAGCATGTTTATGAAAGTACCTCACGGGCGCGTGGCCTGGATCGTGTCCTAGTGGCGACCGATGACCGCCGCATCGAGAAGGTCGTCCACGACTTTGGCGGTGAAGTCATGATGACTTCAAAAAACCATGCCAGTGGCACAGATCGGTTAGCCGAGGTGGCGAGAAAGCTGAAAGCGGAATGGTTCGTCAATGTGCAAGGGGATTTGCCGTTTATTCAATCGGAAACCATCAGTAAAACTATTGCGCCGCTGCGCCATGACCGTTCGATTCCCATGGGAACCGCAAGAACGCCCATTCACCGAAAGGAGGAGTGGCTCAATCCCAACGTGGTGAAGGTTGTGACAGACGCTGAAGGATTCGCGCTTTATTTTTCGCGCGCGGCGATTCCCTATTGGCGAAACGCAATGTCGCAGTCTCGTCGGGGAAAGACGAAAGTTGTTCGTGACCATGTCTGGGGACATCGCCATATCGGGCTTTACGTCTACCAAAGGGAGTTTTTGCTAAAAATTTCGCGTCTTAAGCCAACAACGTTGGAGCGGACTGAGGGCCTGGAGCAGTTGCGTGTGCTGGCCAACGGGCACCGAATTTATGTGGCCGAAGTCGACGATAAGTCAGTGGAAGTTGATACCGCGGAGGATTTAAAAAAAGCGGAGAAGTACTTGCGGCGATTCATTACTGAGAGGAAGCCATGGCAGGCGTAAAAACCAAATTCATCTTCGTGACCGGCGGCGTCGTGTCATCATTGGGAAAAGGCTTGGCGTCAGCTTCTATTGGCGCCCTGATGGAGAGTCGGGGCTTAAAAGTAACTCTGCTCAAGATGGATCCGTATATCAACGTGGACCCAGGCACCATGAGTCCGTTTCAACATGGGGAGGTCTATGTCACGGACGATGGTGCCGAGACAGATTTGGATTTGGGACATTACGAACGTTACGTATCAACCCCCATGGGCCGCAAGAACAACTGTACGACGGGCCAGATCTATGAGACCGTAATCGCCAAAGAGAGGCGCGGTGACTACCTCGGCGGCACGGTGCAGGTCATTCCGCACATCACCGACGAAATCAAGCGGCGGATTTCAGCCGCCGCCGAAGGGTACGACATGGCCATTTGTGAGGTTGGCGGCACGGTCGGAGACATCGAAGGGTTGCCATTTCTGGAGGCGATCCGCCAGTTTGCCTGGGATTGGGGTCGGGAAAACGTTCTTTATGTACATCTGACGCTCGTCCCCTACATTACCGGCGGAGGCGAGCTCAAAACAAAGCCGACACAACACAGTGTGAAAGAGCTGACGGGATTAGGCATCCAGCCTGATATTTTGTTATGCCGGACGGATCGTTTTCTGGACAAAAAAATCAAAGCCAAAATCGCGCACTTTTGCAATGTTCAGGAGGACTCTGTCATCACCGCCAAAGATGTCGAATGGATCTATGAGGTGCCGCTTGTTTTTCATGAAGAGGGGCTCGATGACCGGGTAGTGGAAAAACTTAACATGTGGACCGGAGCGCCCAATTTGCAGAAGTGGCAGAAAATAGCTCAGGTTTTGAATAACCCGAAAGCCTCCGTCAAGATTGCCGTCGTCGGCAAGTACATGAGCCTGAGGGAGTCTTACAAGAGCCTATTCGAAGCGCTCGTCCACGGTGGCATCGCCAATGAAGCAAAAGTGGAATTGCAATGCATCGAGGCTGAGAAAATCGAACAGGACGGGACTCAGGAATCGCTTGGCCAAGCCGACGGTATTTTGGTTCCCGGAGGGTTCGGGGACCGCGGCAGTGAGGGTAAGATTGCGGCCATTCGATTTGCCCGGGAGAAGCAAATACCATTTTTCGGGATCTGCTTGGGCATGCAAATGGCCGTCGTGGAATTTGCTCGTCATGTCTGTGGTCTTGAGGGAGCCAATTCAAGCGAATTCGACCTGCAAAGTCCCCATCCGGTCATTCACTTGATGGTGGAGCAAAAAGGTATCGATACT
>JBFJNS010000376.1:0-3450 GCA_041618055.1 Binatia bacterium | reverse complement strand
GCCGGTACCGCTGACCAGTTGCCAGTGTCCATAATTGGCAAGCCGCGGTTTCTCCTCTCCTTTGAAAAATACGGCGTTCAGACTCCACTTGAGGTTGGCAATGTCGCCATTGGAAGTCCTGAATTGCAGGTAGCCAAGCACGTCCGCGCCAAACGGCGGGTTCACGTCGTGCCAGCCGTATTCCGTGACGTCCGCATCGGCAAGCGCACCTTGGCCTTCGCTCTTTCCCTCGCGTCGAATCAGCACGACAAAGTGCTTACTGCCGTCGTGAAAATTCATCGAAATCGACTCTTTCGGCGCCAGCACCGTTTTGACTGAAATATTTTCGTCGGCTAAGGACGTTGATGTGGAGATTACGAGCGTGGTCGCGGCCAACGCACAAGCGATAAAGTACTTGATCATGGTTTTTCCTCCCGCCCCAACCCGTTATGGGGCCGCCTCTGAGAGTGTTTTGCGAATTTCCATCACTACCGGCTGATTCGCTAACAACCATCTAGCCTGTGGATTCTAGCCGCAGCGCTGCACTGCTGTGAAGACCGGCAGCGGTCGAAATTTTCGCCCGTCGAGGACTAATTACCTGATGTCACAACGGCGATTATCTGCCGTTCAGCTTCGTCACGAGATCATTCGGAGCATTGCGCCACGAACGTCCTGGCTACCGATTCTCCGGACGTATGCCAAACCATCGGGACGGAAACGGAGGCGCTTTTTAGATCTCCCGTTATTCTATTCAGAACAAGTACCTCAGCGCCTGCCTGAGATTCACTTGTACGTCGATCAATTGCGGTGATGTAGCGATCGTCCACGTGCACGATGTCATAGGTCGAGTCGCCAAACGTGATCCAGCGGTTTTCAATATCGACTTTCAACGCAACGCGTTCGCCTGAAGGCGGATCAGTTGGAACACAGTTCAACTGTGTTGGCGCACCAATAGCGGAGTCGCTGATCGTGGACGCCAGCAGTGCAGCGCCAACGATTACTCGCATCATTTCCAGCATCCCTCGAGAATGAAGTTGCTCGCTTAGCGGCGTTCGCCCTGATTTTACGTGAATTTTAGAACTGTCCGGTCTGGGCCATGAGCGAACATTGTCTGTCCGAAAAAATCTGTGCCAATACAACATCGAACCGGCAGGGTAGCCACCGGCTCAAAGCCAGTGCCACAAAACCCCGTTAGTAAGAGTTGGCGGAACATTGCTTGTGAAAACGCCCACTTTCTCTATTCCCCGTAGCTAGCGCTGCGTTGCAACAAGATTTTCCTTGTCGTCAGGCGTATGTTCAGTCGCAAGCCTCGTTGAGAGGGCGTCTTATTTTCCTCGAAGGGACATCGCCATTCCTTTTTCTAGCTGCACCCGCAGCGACCGAATAATCGCCTTCGTGTAAAATTACTCGGAAAGCTGAAACCCTTACAAACAGATGAACTGAAAAATCGGTCGGGCCAGGACGGTGAAGAGTCTGGGGTGAAATGTTGAAAATGACCGACACTTGGCAGATCGACACTCTCCGTAGCATCTGCATGGTGGCCGCACTTGTAACCAGTGCCCCTGCGCAGCCCGCCGAATGGGAAGCGGTCGCGGTTAAAGACGCTGAACTCGTGCTGATGGTTCCCGGCCTTGAGGCAGATGCGTCCAAGTTCAAGCGCAAGACCGCGGGATACCGACAATTCGCAGAAATCGGCTATTGGGCCGGTCGAGGAGGCTTGCCGCAAGCCGAGCTTGTTCTGAATCACCTCGACCCCGGAGGCAGATGGTTTTTTGCCAGTGGCCGCACCTTGCCTCTAGACGAGCAGCTACGAACTTTTTACTCCAAGGCGAAGTTACAGCTAGGGGCAACGGGCTCCGCCCAAAACGTCCTTGGAGAGCTCGAGTATCAGCGTTTCATCCTCAACAACGAGCTGTATTGTGTGTTCATTCGCCAGTTCCTTGGACCCACGTCTGAATACGGACTCATCGGTGGTGACATGGGTAAGCCCCTGGGGACGATGTTGGTCCAAGGCCGCTTCTGCACGGGCCGTGCCGACGATCTGAATGAGAGCACCATGACGGAATTTTTCGCTGGCGTTGGTATTCGCAGCTGGGAGGTTCCTAAGATTGACATGGCAAAGCAACCGAGCAACATCACCCCTCCGGCCAGCACCACTGCACCTAGCACGGGCGCCGATGGAGAGTGGAAGGGTCGGATGACGTGCGAGAACTGTCCCGGCTGTCCCGGCCCTCTTGAAAAAAATGTGAGCATCAGCATTGATTCGGGTCAATTCGAACTCATCCCGGATACAAGCTACATGGGTAGGGGACAGGTCTCCGCGGATGGAACCGTCAGAGTGTGGTGGCACGATCAGGGGGCGCGCAATCTTCAAACTTTTCGCTTCGAAGGCCGATTTTTCGATGACAAAATCGAACTCGACGGTGAGCGGGGTCCCCGAACCTGCCGGATCTCGCTCCAGCGCCTCGCGGTTGAAATCCGGTGAATACTTCGTTGAGTTCCGGGAAGAATAGACTTTAGCCAGAGTCGTTCTGAGCCGATTAAAGCCAAGAACTCAGTCATACATACCCCATTTTCCATTATGCCTCTGGGGGCTTTTAATACGGAGCCGCTTTCGGCCATCTGTGGACATGCAGCGTACTGAAGAATTGCCATCTGAAACGCTACTTGAACCCTCATAGCTGACGTTCGCCATAGCTCCGTTGTGGGGGAACATTGCGAGGTAGTTCGCGTCGCTTCCACTCGCCACCTCCAAAGTCTCGCTGTAACATGCCAGCCAACGGTCACCTATTTCTAAGGCGGTTCCGTGGAGGAGCACCCACCGCGCAAGCTCGCTGTCATCCTTCACGCTGATGTGGTCGGCTCCACCACGCTTGTCCAACGTAACGAAACGCTAGCCCACGAGCGCATTCAGCACGCCTTTCGCCGATTCTCCGAATTGATCAAGGCCTACGGGGGCGTAGCGCGCGAAATCCGGGGTGACGCGCTGGTCGCCGAGTTCGCGCGTGCCTCGGACGCCGTGTGCGCGGCGCTTAGTTTTCAGCAGTCCAATAGCGAGCACAATGCCCAACTCGGCGACGATATCGTGCCCAAGGTGCGCGTGGGGGTTGCGCTGGGGGAGGAGGTTTTCGCTGACGATACCGTGACCGGTCCGGGGGTGGTGTTGGCGCAACGCGTGGAGCAGCTGTCAGAGCCCGGGGGCGTGTGTGTGACGGGAGCCATTCATGAGGCCATTCCGCAGCGGCTGCCGTTCGAGCAGGTGAGTCTTGGGGAACGCGAACTGAAAGGATTTGAAGAGCCGGTTCGGGTTTATCGGGTCGCCCTGAAAGCGGGAGAGACGGCTCCTGAAGCAGACGTAATCAAAAGAGTTCACTCGGCCCCGAGGACGAGGCGCGTAGTCGTGGCGATCGCCGTTACAGCACTGATTGCTGCGGCGGCTGTGGTCTTTTGGCTCGAGCCCTGGGCGCCGCG
>JBFJNS010000375.1:0-3452 GCA_041618055.1 Binatia bacterium | reverse complement strand
TATATAGGCAGCGTCAGCTCCGGAATGCTCTCAACCTCGGTACTCGGTGGAACCGGAATCAAGTACGAACCGGAAAAGTTTTTTTACCTGGGATCGCCCGATGGCGGGGGCCAGCATCTCTTTTATTCGCGGAAAGCCGCGGGGTTCAACAGTATGGAAAAGCTGCGGACGGCCCCGGGGATCAGAATCGGCGCTCAATCGGTGGGACACAACAACTACAATATCGCGCGCATCGTCGCCTACATTTTGGCTCTCAAGGAACCCAGATTCGTGACGGGGTATTCGAGCCCGGAAATCGACGCGGCTCTGCTCCGAGGCGAGCTGGATGCTCGAATGAACCAGGCTGATAGCGTCCTGCTGCGAAATCCCGACTGGGTGGAGAAGGGGGTCATGGACTGGCACATTGTCCTGGAGATCCCCAGGGGCGTAAAGCATCCCCGTTTCAGTCAACTGCCCGAGCTTGAGTCTTTCGCCCGGTCGGAGAAGGATCGTCAACTGGTGGCGCTCCAGCGCTCTTTCAGGATTATCGGCTCCCCTTTCATACTCCCTCCCGCTACGCCCCGGGAGCGGGTCAATATCTTGCAGGAGGCTATGCGCAAGGCCTTTCGGGATCCGGAATTCCCGAAAGAGTATAAGAAGCTTGCAGGCGATGACCCCGAAGTCGTGATGCCCGAGGTTTTGGAGCAAAGCCTCAAAGAGCTATCGCGCGATCCCGAGGTGATTGCATTGCTGAAGCAGCTCGCAGGTCCTGGCCCCTTCCCGCGCACCTGAGTCACACAAGGCGGTTGAGGAGATGGGACCATTATGGAGATTTCTCTGCTTGAGGCGGCCCTTAAGGGTTTGCTCAACTTATTTCACTTCAAGGTTTTGCTAGCGATGCTGGTAGGCGTCGGTATCGGCACCTTCACCGCCGTGGCCCCGCAAGGACTCGGGATGCCCCTGGTGTACGCGATATTGTTGCCCGTAGTCATCAAGTGGGAGCCTGTCACAGGCATGGCTCTTCTCATCGGGGCAAGCTCGGTAAGCGCGATCTGCGCGGCCTACCTTCCCATTCTCTTTGGTATCCCCGGAGGCTCCGGCTCCCAGGCCACCGTCCTCGATGGCTACCCGATGGGGAAGCGCGGCGAGGCGCGTCGGGCTTTAGGGGCTTCTTTTATGGCGGGAGGCATGGGAGCTATCATCGGCACCTTGACTCTCGCTCTGGCGATTCCCGTGGCGAAGCCTTTGATTTATCTCATGGGCTCTCCAGAGCTTTTTGTCGTCATGCTTTGGGGGCTGAGCATGGTGGCCGTCCTGGCTGGAAGGCGGCCGGTCAAGGGACTCGTCGCGGCCGCATTGGGACTCCTGCTTGCGACCGTAGGGCAGCAGGCCCAGAGCGGCGTCATGAGGTTCGTTTACGGCGAGCCGTATCTTCTGGACGGCATTGCCATCAGCATCATCGCGCTGGCGCTTTTCGGTATTCCTTCAGCCCTGGATTTGGCCCTGACCAAGCTCGGAGTCGAACAGCAACCGGCCCCTCTCAAGGGAAGCCTTCTTGACGGCGTCAAGGACACGCTGCGCGAATGGTGGCTGGTGCTGCGGTGCAGTTTTGTGGGCGTATGGGTCGGCATTGTTCCCGGCCTCGGCTCGCAGGTCGTCGACTGGCTCGCCTATGGCCACGCGGTGCAGAGCTCCAAGGGCGGGCGGGAGAATTTCGGCAGGGGAGACGTGCGTGGAGTCATCGCTCCCGAGAGCGCGAACGACGCGAAGGACGGAGGTGACCTCATAACGACGTTGCTGCTGGGTTTTCCGCAGGGAGTGGTCACGGCCCTTTTTATCGTGGCCCTGCTCGCGTGGGGATATCTTCCGGGCCCGGAGATGATTAACAAAAACCTGGATGTGATCTACAGCGTGGTTTGGATCCAGGGAATCTCAGGAATCGCAGGAACCCTGATCGGCTTCCTTTTGGCCGCGCAACTCGCCAAGCTAGCGCAGGTTCGCTACACATTTATGGTTCCCACCATATTCATTTTCATCCTCATGGGCGCATTCAGCGTGAACCGCGATCCCTTGGATCTCGTAGCGGTGGTTATTTTTGGAATTCTTGGCTACTTCATGAAGCGCTTTGCTTATCCGCGGCCGGCCATGATCCTGGGGCTGGTCCTGGGAGACCTGATGGAGAAGTACCTTTACAGGTCCATGGCCAGCTACGGGTTTAGCTGGCTCGGGCGGCCCTCGGTCATCGTTCTGCTCGCTTTTGCCCTGATCTCGTTTGCTTTCACGCTGCGGGGCAGGCTTGCGAGCAAAACGGATTCTGACTTATCTTTGGCGGGGGCGATGCAGCGGTCCGAAGATGAAAGCTAATTTTACACTCTTCCTTCTTGCCGTTTTCGTCGTCGCGATCGTAACGGGCTGGGAGTGGCCTTACATCGCCAAGCTCATGCCCGTCTACGTTGCCGCTATTCCGGGGCTCGTCCTGGTTCTAGTCCAGCTCTACCGAGACGCCACAGATTGGGAGAGCCGGCAAGGAAAGGCAAGCGGCGGCATCGAAATGGATGAGGTTTTCAACGTGAATTTGGATAAGGCGGTCGAGATGCGCCGCACGCTGGGGTTTTTCGCCTGGTTCATCGGCGGCGCCGCGGGCATCTGGCTTTTCGGCATCGTGATCGCCTTACCCGTCTTGACGCTCCTCTACACCCTCATCGAGGGAAGGGAAAGATGGACCACCTCTCTGATCATGGGCGTCGGCGCCTTCGCGCTCGTCTGGGGCCTCTTCGAATACATGCTCGATGCTCGATGGCCGCCAGGGGTTCTTTTCCGGTAACGCAGACCAGCTTATTTCGAGATCGCCTCCGTTCAACCCGAATCATCAGTGCACGGTTGGCGACGAGATCTGAACGGAAACAGTATGAAGAAAACTAAAAGAAAGAGACGGGCGCAGGCTGCCGACAAAGACACAATGCGTCCAGAGTACGATTTTTCGAAAGCGGTTCGGGGCGTGACCGCGGCAAGGTATGCAGAAGGTACCAACGTTGTTCTTCTCGATCCGGATGTCGCGGAGATTTTTCCTGATACTCGTGCAGTGAACGAGGCACTACGCACGATCGCTCGCCTGGGCAGATCGTTATCGAGAAAGCGCCGGAGAGGCACGGCATAACCGCTAGGCTGGAAAAGTCGCGTGAACTGCGCTTCTCGACCGAAATGCCAGAGACTATGAAACGTGGAAGGGTCAACGTTCGCCAAAGTGCGATAGACTCAGCCTTGCTCCCCTCGCGGCAAGGTCATTGGAAACATTTCGCTGTTCCCTCGGCACCGGGAGTATAAACTCCGCTAAATCGAATTAAGCCTCCGTGTGCGCATCCCCGTTGAACGGTTGAACCTTGAACCGTTGAACGGTGTACCATACGCCGGAAGCTATCAATCGATTTGACTGCCGCTCTTTACTTCTACCCGTCGCGGAGGGCCTTACGATT
>JBFJNS010000374.1:0-3460 GCA_041618055.1 Binatia bacterium | reverse complement strand
TGAAAATTCACCCTGGGCCATTAGAGGAAATGCCAGGTTGTCGAAAACCGTCATATGCGGCCAGATCGCATAGGATTGAAAGACCATGCCGATATGGCGCTTGTGCGTTGGAATCGAGATACGCCGCTCGGAACTGAAGACGACCGTGTCGCCTATAATAATCTCGCCGGAGTCGGGTTTTTCCAGACCCGCCACCGACCTTAGAGTAGTCGTTTTGCCACAGCCGCTGGGACCGAGCAGGGTATAAAATTCCCCCTGCCGGATCTCTATGCTAATGTCGGCGACGGCCGGAAGGCTGCTGGTGCTCGTCCGGTAGGTCTTTTGCAAATTGTGGATGGTGAGCAAGGTTCCCCCTGTGATGGCGCGCGAACGATCAGCCTACCAAGTCTCGCTGGCCGCGGGTCAGCTTGTGAGCGATGACGGTCAACCCCGCGATAATGACCATTAACAACACGGATAGCGCACCGACCTCCGCCAGGTTGCCTTCCTCCCAGGTTTGCCAGATGTGCACCGCGAATATGATGCTTTTGGGCGTCCACAGGAGCGCGGCCATCGACAGCACCTTGATCGATAGAATTCCGACGAAGAGACCTCCCCCCACCAGAGTAGGAATCAACAGCGGAAACAGGACTCGCCGGAATACCAGCCACAAGTTACCGCCGCAGACCTGAGCGGCCTCCTCCAGTTCCTTGTGAATCTGCACGACGCCCGCGTGCGTAAAACGAGTACCCAACGGGAGGAAACGGATCGAATAGGCGATGACGAGGATCCATACGGAGCCGTAGATCGGATTCTTGAAAGACAAAAAAATGATCATCAAGGCCAAGCCCATGACGATGGAGGGCATGGTCTGGGGAAGAAAAGATATGGCGTCTATGATTCTCGCGCCGCGCGGCTTGAGACGAAAGACCAGCCATGAGATAGCCAGTGAGACGAGCATAATGATAATCGTGCTCACGACCACCAGGATCGCCGTATTCTGCAACATGATGATCGCGTCTTGCCGGTCGAGCAAGCCGCCGTAGTGCTTGAGCGTGAGATCCTGCAGGGCGGCCCACGAAGGCGCGCGGTAAATGCGTTGAAGCGAGGCCCAAAAAAGCACCAAAAACGGCAGCCCGATTCCCACCAGCAGATAGAAAAACATGAATCCAACGGCGAGAGGCTTCCACCGCCCCAGCTCGATGGTACGCGCCCGGTAGGCTTTGCCCATCACCACCGCGTAACGCTCGGTCTTGGAGATCATGCGCTGATAGAGAATCAGCGCGATTCCGGCCAACACGATGATCGTCGCTCCATACGCGAACGCCAGACCATATTGTGGAGGAAAAGTCTGACGAGTAGCGAGCCAGATGCTGGTGCTGAAGACTATGAACCCGTTCTCCAAACCCAGCAGCAAGGGAACCTCGAATCCTTCCAGCCCTCTGACAAACTGGATAATCGCCACTCCGGAAATCGCCGGCAGCATCAGGGGCAGAGTAATTTTTCTGAGTACCCTGAGCGGCGATGCTCCTGTCGTAGCTGCCGCGTCTTCGAGTGACGGGTCCATATGCTTCAAAGCCGCCCCTAACATCAGGAACGTTAGCGGGGACAGACTGATGCCTTCTACCCAGCTCATCGCCCAGATATTATAGGGACTGAAAGGCCGACCCAGACCGATCGAATCCGATAGCAGATTCAGTATTCCGATCCTCGGGCTGAGAAGAAAAATCCATGCCATTCCCTTTATGATGCTCGGCATGATGAGCGGCACCAACATCATTCCATAGGCATAACGCTGAAACGGCACATCGGTGCGTTCCACCAAGTAGGCCATGGTTCCGCCGAGCACGAACGATACCAGCATGGAGCCGAAAGCGAACTTGAAGGTATTGATGAGCATCTCATAGGTGTAGGGATCACTGTAGGCCTGAACATAATTACCCAGGGTTAACTTATCGAGACTGAAACCGAGGTCGCCGATGGTCGCTTCGCGAAAGCTGTTGAGAATCAAAAGACTGATGGGCATTAAAACCAGAGTGCCGAGAATGGCCCCGCCCACGAGTACGAGAATCACCCCAGGGGTAAACCACGACATGAGTCGCGAAAACCGAGCAGGTTGCGACCCGGTAAACACTATCGGGGTGATTTTACCGGCGTCTTCGCTTTTCACCTAATAGTCCCCCCGTGAAGTCCTGATTCAAACCCGCGTAATCCGATTGTGGCCACTCCTCGATTGCCGTTGTGTAAGCCCAAGCCTGGTCACGCCCCTAGTTTTGAATTTTCTATTTTCTGATTCTTAGCAGTTTACGATAAAAATCATCGGATTTCTTGAGCGCGCTTTGATCTGAAAGCACCTCCACCGGCACGTAGGATAGCCTGTCCGCGGTTATTCCCCATTTTTTCGCGTACTCCGAAGGCTCCGATTTTGCCTTGGGATCCAGCGGCAGTTGTCCTCCTATTTTTGCTTTTTGTTCCTGACCTTCAGTGGTTGTGATCCAGTGGGCAGACAGCCGCGCGGCGTTCGGATGAGGTGCGTTCTTGGCAATTGCTAAAGTGGAAAAGCTCGCCACGAGAGGCTCAAAGGCACCCACGCCCACCGGGGCGCCGTCCCTAACATTGCGAAAGGCGCGTGAGAACAGGCCGAAATGAATCAGCCCAAACTCGCCGGCGGCGAGAAGTTTCTGAGGACCCGTGTAGCCTCTTACGGCCTTGGGTTGCGTCACCTCGACGAGACGCCGGAAAAATTCAAAAGAGCGCTCCCAATTCAACTTATCCGCACTGCCCCACAAATAGGCATAGAGAAGTGGAAATTCTTCCGACGAGGTCGACAGCGCTGCCAGCCCCTTGAACTTCGGATTAATCAAGGCGTTCTCTATCGGTCCTTTGGGCCAGTCGTTTTTTGCGATCAACTTCGTGTTGAAGACTGCTGGCCGCGGATCCGCGCCGAAAAAAGCAGCCTTCGGCAACAAAGGTTGTTTTACGCCCCAATTCTGAGCATTTGGCCATTGGTAATCCGTCGCCAATAGTCCTCTTGCGTCGACGAACGTCAACCATTCTGGGCTAATTTCGACGATGTCCGGCGTGTAGGTACCTGCCTGAGCCTCCGTGATCATCCGCTCTGCGATGGAGTTGGCTACCTCGTCGAACACTTCTAGTTTCAAGCCGTAGCGTTTTAAAAAGGGCTCGTACATTTTTAACGCAACTTCTCCCCCAGTGCCCCAATAGGTGAGTTGACCCTCTTTTCTTGCCGCTTCCACTAGTTCCTTGGACGGCTCCTGCGCCAAGACGGATCTCGAAGCAACCAGACTGTAGAGAATCATAACGGCGAATATCACAAAAATTGTCCCCCGGCCTTTTCTCAAAATCGAAATCGTTAAATGTCGCATAGCTGTTACCTCCTCATTGAGAGTTGATGGAGTTGATGCAAATTTTACCGGCGCTTCCATCGGTTTTCTTTTAGTTCAAGTGAAAATAGTTTACG